>NZ_JACJER010000052.1:0-30754 GCF_014164185.1 Shewanella sp. SG44-6
GCTCTTTGTTGCGAGCGATGTCGGCATCGGCAGCAGCATCTGATAGGTCATTCCATTTACCGTAATCTTGTTTGATACCAAGGTAAGTTTGATTAATCGGATTTGCCATGACGTTTTCCATAAAAATGGCTTCAAACAATGCATTGGCTTTTTCAGATTCACTATGTTGGGTGGCTACAGCTGTACTTTCTTGTGGGCTAGACAGCGGCGCATTTTGTAATTGTGCAAGGGCCGATGTACTTAATAAGCTTGATAAAGCAACAGCAACCAGAGTTGTTTTTGTTTTTATAGACATGGATATCTTCCCAAAGTACCTAAATGTAGGAGCACATCCTAATAAAGCTTTGCCTAAAAGTGTGAATAGAAATGTTAGAGGATGTGTATTTGCGGTCGAAGATTTATACATTAATGGATAAAGATTAACTCGCAGTTAACTGTTTATTAAAGTAAACCGCGAGTTATATTGTGCAGTTAAATAAATTGAGACAGTAAATCATTTACAAACATATGCCCTTTAGGCGTCAGCTGCCAGTGTGTTGCGGTTTCGGTTAGTAAGCCTCGTTCAATGGATTTTTGCATGCCTTGCTGTACCACTTCTGCCGCTTGCCCGGTACGCTGTTCAAACTCAGCTTTAGGAATTGGGATCATCAATCTAAGGCGATTCATTAAATACTCTAATGGGCGGTCCTCTTCGACGACATCTGTGGTTTCAAAGGTATATTTATCCGCAGCAAGATAACCTTTTGGATGCTTTATTTTAACGGTACGCACAATCTGATTTGATTCGGGCAAGGTGATTTTGCCGTGAGCTCCACAGCCAATACCAAGGTAGTCGCCAAATTGCCAATAGTTAAGGTTATGACGGCATTGGTAACCAGGCTTTGCATAGGCCGATATTTCGTACTGCTCATAACCTAATGCCGCTAAGCGCTGTTGGCCTTGTTCATAAATTTGCCACAGGTTCTCATCGTCCGGTAATTGAGGCGGCTTTGAATGAAATAAGGTATTAGGTTCAATGGTAAGTTGATACCACGAAAGATGTGGCGGAGCTAATGCCGTGGCGGTATCGATATCATGCATGGCTTCATCAAAGCTTTGATTCGGTAAACCATGCATTAAGTCGAGATTAAAACTCAAATAATCTGCTTGCTTAGCTTTTTGTGCCGCTACTTTAGCTTCATCTTCATTATGGATCCGACCAAGCAAGTTAAGTTTTTCTTTAGAGAAGCTTTGCACCCCAATGGAAAGCCGCGTCACACCCGCTGCACGATAAGCACTAAAGTCATCATGCTCTAATGTGCCAGGATTAGCTTCCATAGTGATTTCAATGTCATCTTCAAAAGGGATTAATGCTTGTGCACCATCAAGTATGCGTTGAATTTGGCTAGCATCAAATAACGATGGTGTGCCACCACCGATAAAAATAGTATGGATTTTTCGACCTTGAACATAAGCCAAGTCTTGTGTTAAGTCGTCTAATAACGCATCAACATATTGCTGCTGTGGCAACTCACCATTTTGGCCATGGGAGTTAAAATCACAATAAGGGCACTTTTGTACGCACCAAGGTATATGAATATATAAACTCAGTGGCGGTAATTGCAATGTCATTTATGATTGCTCATCCATTGTTATTGTATTGCTCGACGAACTGTTCGATGTGTTAGTCGATAAGATTATGCCTTGGGCTTGCATGGCACTCACTAACAGTTTCAGTGCTTTACCTCGATGACTGTGAGCATTTTTCTGATCGCCAGTGAGTTCAGCTGCAGAGCAGTCAAAGCCTTGAGGAATAAAAACGGGGTCATATCCATGGCCTTGTTCACCTTGCGGGGCATGGTTAATGGTGCCTTCCCATGATGCTTGGCAAATAATGGGGGTCGGATCTTTTGCATGGCGCATGTATACCAGCACACATTGAAACCGAGCGCTGCGAAGCGTTTCACCCTGGAGTGCATCAAGTAATTTAAGGTAATTGCTGGTTTCAGTTGCCCCTTCACCCGAATAACGCGCGGAATATATGCCTGGTTGACCTTGTAGTGCATCAACTTCAATGCCTGAATCATCTGCAATAGCGGCTTTACCGGTAATTTCAGCCGCATGACGCGCTTTAATAATGGCGTTCTCAACAAACGTTGTGCCTGTTTCAGCCACCTCAGAAACATTAAATTGGTTCTGCGGTAGTACTTCAATGTTAAATGCCGCAAGCATTTGATCAAATTCGGCAAGTTTGCCTTTGTTGCCACTGGCAAGAACAATTTGTTGTTTGATTGGAGTCTGCATAGGTTTGCTTTTGAAATGAAGAAAAATTTGTCGTTATTATACGCTAACAAAGCCGCGATGCGCTACGGCGCTAGGAACTCTCGGGCTCGCCAGAGGGCGGACTGCGTCCTGCGAGGTCGTAACTCGGTCACAGCTAAGCACAGCTTCGCTGCTAAGATTGAGTTGCTGGGCGACTAGGCTGTTGATTTTATAGCCTCTAGCCGCGAAGCGCTCTATGCTTTTTATCGCTTGCTATCGAGATTTTAGGCCTTAATCGACATAAAACTTTTGTTTAAACTTCAATGAGGTGTTTAGTTGTTTGCCGTACTTAATGGCAATCGTAAAATTAACTTCTTGATCGTCACGATAAGGCACTTCTGCTATGTAATAGATTGAGTTTCCTTCACGGATTTCTTTAAAATCAAGCGTTATGCGTGCATCAAGTAGATTATTGGCGATACCCGATATTTCAACTGGCACTGCTGGGTGTCCATCTTGGCTGGTATTGAGAACGGTAATATTAACTAGACCATTATAACTACTGCGTTCAATACCATAGGTTTTGGCTATTTCTGGTGTAATAAAGGTGCTATTGAGCGCCATGTAGTGAATATCGAAATTACCGACTTGCTGTTTTTGTTCTGCCTGAGCTGTACTCGTCATTGCCATCAATGACAATAATAATATCGGTAAAAGTGAGCGAGATAAACGCAATGATTGAAACATGATCTTGTCCTTAGCGAGCTGAGCAATAGGGTTATTATAGATGAGTGAGCTTTAAAAGTGCGGCTATTTCTGCTGGAATAACTTGCGGCTGGCATATTTGTATTTGCTTATGACGACTATGTTCACCTTTGAGGATATGCACCTGACTTTTTGCCACTTTACAGGCTTTTGCAAGATACTTAGATAAATGAGCATTGGCTTTACCGTCAATTGGAGGTGCAGTTATGGCTATTTTTAATTCGTTACCGTGTAAGCCGATAATTTGATCGCGGCTTGCTTTGGGTTGTAGATAAACAAAAAGCAGCAAGTCACCTTGCTGCTCATCGTTGGAATAGCTTATAGCCGTCATTATTTAGTGATGTCCAACAACTAAATAATCGCCCAAAAAGGGATGTACTGTGCACACAACATATTAATGAAGTTCATGGCAATAAATACTACCAGTACAGATAAATCTAAGCCGCCAATTGCAGGCAGTACTTTGCGCACTGGGGCTAAAATTGGTTCTGTTAACTGAGTCATTACCATCACAATTGGATTGTAACCTTGATTAAACCAACTCAACACCGCTCGAACAAGTAGCATCCAAAAAAGTAATACGCCGGCTTGTTTTACCACAGAAATCACTGAGAACAATACCAAGGTAAGAATATCTACCGCAGCGCCTGCCATGAAAGTAAGTACTAACATTTTTACCATTACGACGATAAAGGCCAGTAACATCGATGAAGTATCAATGCGTCCTATCGAAGGCAATAGTCGGCGCATTGGGGCGATAATCGGTTGTGTCGCCTTAACCACAAATTGGCTAAATGGATTGTAAAAATCCGCTCTTGCAAGTTGTAGCCAAAAACGAAGAATGACGATCATTAGGTATAAGTCAAACAGGGTGTTGACTAAAAAACTCATTGCATTCATGGATATTGCCTTACGTTTATGTAATTTAGTGCTTATGTTTATGCTATCTAGTATTTAACACATGCTAGGATCAATGCTTCAATTAACTGAGCTTATGTTTAGTAATACAGTACTAAGCTGCAAATATAATCACTCACCGCTCAGATCTGCGCTATTAAAGCTTAGTTTTACCTAAGCTATTTTACACCAAAGAGGTTAACTTTAAGTTAAATATTAGTTCATCTTATCGCGTTAAAATGTTTTAGCCATTTCTTGGGCGCGGGCAACACAGTTTGTCATTGCTTTATCGACTAATTCCACTAAACCGCCTTGCTGAAAAGTTTCAACGGCTCTGGCTGTAGTGCCGCCTTTTGACATCACATTTTGACGTAATTCTGTCACCGATAATTGCTGGTTTTGAATCACCATCTGCGCGGCGCCTAAGGCTGCTTGTTCTGCCAATAATCTTGCTTTGTCTTCTGCCATGCCCATGTTGACTCCAGAAGCGATCATTGACTCAATAAACAAGAAGAAATACGCAGGAGAACTGCCCGCGAGCGCGATAACTTGATCCAATTCAGCTTCATTATCAACCCAGGTCACTTTGCCGCCACTTTGCATCAAGGTTTCGCAAATCGCTTTGTGCTCGGCAGAAATACTGTCATCGGCATAAATACCCGTCATACCGTAACCAATTTGTGTCGGAGTATTAGGCATGGTGCGGATAAGTTTTATTGGCTGTTTAAAATAAACAGCATAACGTGATGCAGGAATACCAGCTGCGATAGTAATGATTAACTTATTGGTTAAATCCAGTGAGCTGAGGTCTTCGCAAACGGTGGCCATTAACTGCGGCTTTACGCTGAGTACAATGACATCAGCAGCTTGTGCTGTTGCATTATTATCATGAGAAACATGAATCGAAAAATCTTGCTGCAAAGCATCCAATTTACCTTTACTTGGATTGGTTGCATGAATAAGGTCACTAGGATAGCCATGTTTAACTAAGCCACTAATAATGCTGCGAGTCATATTGCCCGCACCGATAAAACATACTTTTGCTTGAGTCATTGAGTCTGTATCCAATAAATGAGTGAATTTATGTCCAGTTCGTGTGTATGTTACCTAATTCAGTCCTAGGACGCCACGCTTCTGGATTCTAGGGGCGCTACGCTTCTAGGGCGGACTGCGTCCTGCTAGGCCGCTGCGCGGATAGAGCACTTCGCTTCTAGGGCGGACTACGTCCAGCTAGGCGCTACGCTGCTAGGGCGGACTACGTCCAGCTAGGCGCTACGCTGCTAGGTTCTAAGGGCGCTTTGCTCTAGGCTATCAGCTTTATCTTTCGCCAAAGATCGCACTACCAATACGTACCATGGTCGAACCATTCGCGATGGCGATGTCCATGTCGTTGCTCATGCCCATGGAAAGGGTATCAACGCTAGGATACTGTTGTTTGAGTTGATCAAAGAGTTGCTTTAACTGGGCAAATTCTTGTTGTTGGATCTGCTCGTCATTAGTGGCGGTAGGAATCGCCATTAATCCACGTAATGTCAGCTGAGATAAAGAGTTGATAGTAAGCGCTAACGTGGCAACGTCTTCTGCGTTGACGCCCGATTTAGACTCTTCTTGGCTAATATTAACTTGAATACACACGTTTAATGGCGGTTTGTTACTCGGGCGTTGTTCATGTAAACGCTGGGCAATTTTATCGCGACTTAAGGTGTGCATCCAATCAAAATGCTCGGCAACAATTTTGCTTTTGTTTGATTGCAATGGGCCGATAAAATGCCATTCTATATCTGGGTAATCTGCCTGTAAGGCGGTAATTTTAGTTTCGCCTTCTTGAACATAGTTTTCACCAAATAGACGCTGTCCAGCTTGATAAGCGGCAATGATGTCACTGATAGGTTTGGTTTTACTCACCGCCAGCAGGCTTATTTCAGCTGATGATCGTGAACAATTTTGCGCCGCTTGATTAATTCTACTCTGGGCGATTGATATTCTGTCTGCTATTGTTGTCATAATGTTGGTTAAATGGATGTCTCTACAATGGAAATCACTGAATTACTCGCCTTTAGTGTAAAACACAAAGCATCAGATCTACATCTTTCAGCAGGCGTATCTCCTATGATCCGCGTTGACGGTGAGGTAAGGAAAATCAATTTACCTGCGTTAGATCATCAAGGCGTCCATAGTCTTGTCTATGACATCATGAATGATAAACAACGTAAAGACTATGAAGAACATCTAGAAATCGATTTTTCATTTGAAGTGCCTAATTTAGCGCGTTTTCGTGTTAACGCATTTAATCAGTCCCGTGGCGCTGGCGCAGTATTTCGTACCATTCCCTCTGAAATTTTATCGCTTGAGCAACTTGGCGCACCAGAAATATTTAAAAAAATTGCCAGTTACCCACGTGGATTAGTATTAGTTACAGGGCCTACCGGTTCGGGTAAATCAACGACACTTGCTGCGATGGTCGATTACGTTAATGAAAATCGCCATGACCATATCTTAACCATCGAAGACCCAATAGAATTCGTCCATCAAAATAAGCAATGCTTAATCAACCAGCGTGAAGTTCATAAACATACCCATAGCTTTAATGCCGCATTAAGAAGTGCATTACGTGAAGATCCCGATGTGATTCTTGTGGGCGAGATGCGCGACCTTGAAACGATCCGCTTAGCTATGACAGCAGCCGAAACCGGTCACTTAGTGTTTGGTACTTTGCATACCACCTCAGCCGCCAAAACCATTGACCGTGTGGTCGACGTGTTTCCGGAAGGTGAAAAAAGTATGGTGCGCACCATGTTGTCTGAATCGCTTCAGGCGGTTATTTCGCAAACATTAATCAAGAAGATTGGCGGTGGCCGAGTTGCTGCTCACGAAATTATGATGGGTACTCCAGCAATTCGAAACCTCATTCGTGAAGACAAAGTGGCGCAAATGTACTCCGCTATTCAAACGGGTATGTCTCATGGCATGCAAACCCTTGATCAATGTCTGCAAAACTTGGTCAATAGAGGTCTAATTACTCGTGAAGATGCAATGCAGAAAAGCTCGAATAAACAAGCTAATTTCTAAGGAGCTGTGATCATGGATGTTCGTCCATTTTTAAATTTGATGGTGGAAAAAAAAGCGTCTGATTTATTCATCACTGCCGGTTTTCCACCCAGCGCCAAAATTGATGGTGAGTTACGTCAGTTATCCGAAGATAAATTAACCCCAGAGCAGTCGCTGGTGTTTGTTGAATCTTTAATGAGTGATGTACAAAAGAAAGAGTTTCACGATACTAGCGAGTGTAACTTTGCTTTTGCGGCAAAAGATTTAGGCCGTTTTCGTGTCAGCGCCTTCTGGCAACGCGAATCAGCCGGTTGTGTTATGCGCCGTATCGAAACCCAAATTCCTGAAGTTGACGACTTAAAACTGCCGGCGATTTTAAAAGATTTGGTGATGAGTAAGCGTGGTCTTATCATCATGGTAGGTGGTACTGGTACTGGTAAATCGACATCGTTAGCTGCGCTGGTGGGCTACCGCAATGCACATGCTCGCGGACATATTCTGACCATTGAAGATCCTGTTGAGTTTGTCCATAACCACCGTAAAAGCATTATTACGCAACGTGAAGTGGGCATTGATACCGAATCATTCGATGCCGCGCTTAAAAGCTCATTGCGTCAAGCACCTGATGTGATTTTAATTGGTGAAATTCGTACTCAAGAAACCATGGAGTTTGCGTTGTCATTTGCTGAAACGGGCCACTTATGTATGGCGACTTTGCATGCCAACAATGCTAACCAAGCACTTGATCGTATTATGCATTTAGTACCAGAAAGTAAGCACAACCAACTACTATTTGATTTGTCATTAAATTTACGCGGTATTGTCGCGCAGCAGCTTATCCCTAAATCAGATGGAACCGGGCGTCGTGCAGCCATTGAAGTGTTAATCAATACTCCTCGAGTGGCCAGCTTGATCGCCAAAAACGAGTTACATTTACTTAAAGAAACTATGGGTAAGTCACGCGAACAAGGCATGCAAACATTCGACCAAGCCTTGCTCGATTTGTATGTAGAAGGCGAAATCAGTTATGCCGACGCATTACATCATGCCGATTCACCTAATGATTTACGCTTAATGATTAAATTACAAAATAATGAAGCCGCGTCGTCAGGGACAATGGAAGGCATTACTCTAGACATGGATTAGTGATTATCTTAGTCAGTCAATAAGCTGATAATTCATCAAGCTGTTTATTATTAAAGGCCGTAAGTCACATCTTACGGCCTTTTTTGTTACCATGGTCACCATTATTGTTATCATTACTGTGGTTATCATGACTATTGTTGTGAAAGTTGCGATAACAAAAATACATTAAAAATCTTTTTTTCAGTAACCTTATTCGTATTTTTACGTTGTCTGTTACACATTTTTTCACGTTATATAAAATTGTTTTTCAAGGATGTTTCATGCAGTTATGGCAAAAAGTCACCGTCTTATCTTCGCTAATCTTGTTTCCATTCGCGGCCTCAGCAGTACCAGTCACAGATGAAGTCGATATCGGCGGTGCAGTGCGCGTGAACTACGGTTGGAAAGATTACGACAATAACTCCAAACTTGAGTTTGAACTGTTCCGTGCAGATGTTAACTACAAGAGTAAAGATGGCTTATTCGCCTCTGCTCAGTATCGTTGGTATGAAAATATGGACGTAGTGCATCATGCATACATGGGTTATCAATTTGATGAAGCCCAATCAGTGCAAGTGGGTGTAACCCAAGTGCCATTCGGCTTATTACCTTATGCCGCCCATTCATTTTGGTTCGGCGCAACCTATTATCTTGGTTTTGAAGATGATTATGATGCCGGTATCCATTACAAAAATGAACAAGATGGTTGGCGTTATGACTTAGCGTATTTTGCTAATGACGAAATTGGCGACGGTTCTAATTATGATCGTTACTCATTTGATGCGGCCACAACAGCCGATTCACCATATGAAGAGGCTGGACAAATCAACGCCCGAGTTGAACGAGAATTTACCTCTGGTGAAGTGACTCATAAGTTAGGTGGTTCATTACAATACAGCCAATTAGATTTTATGGCTGATGCCGCTACCGTAGTAGGTGAAGACACCAATGGTCTTGCCGCTGCAGCGCATTGGCAACTTGACTGGAAACAATGGCAATTACAATTACAGTATATTCATTATGACTATGATATCGACAACAGTGAACGTATTGCGCTGAGTGCATTTCAATATCCATTTGAAATTGCTGCTGAAGCCGATGTCGCTACCGTTAACATTGCTAAATCGATTGACGTTGATTGGGGTCCAATCTCTAATGTAAATTTTTACAACGATTACAGTCAGGTAATGGCATCGGGTCAAGGGCTTGATGATTCTATCCAGAATGTGACTGGTGTTGCCATCACGGCAGGTAAGTTTTATTCTTATGTAGATTGGATTGCCGGTAAAAATATGTGGTTTGTTGATGGTCCAGGCGTTGGTATCAATAATGGTGATACATCATGGCATTCTCGCTTAAACATCAATATTGGTTTCTATTTCTAAAAGGTTTTGATCTCAATAAAAAAGTATCGCGTATAATGCATTGATACTTCATTAGGCACCGATAAATTCATTTAGCGGTGCCTATTAACTTTGAGAAAAGGACACTTAACATGATTAAATTTATTGCCGCAGCAGGCTTGTTTACCCTTAGTGCAGGGGCTTTTGCTGCAAGTTGTCCTGATTATCTCAATGTTGAAGCCCGCAAATTACACTCCGAAGAAAACGTCAATTTATGTGAACTCACCCAAGGTAAAGCAGTATTAATTGTTAATACCGCCTCCCATTGTGGCTTTACACCTCAATTTGAAGCACTTGAAGCCTTGCACAAGCAATATGCAGACAAAGGTCTAGTGGTCATTGGTTTTCCATCAGATGATTTTTTCCAAGAAGAAAAAGACGAAGCTAAAACCGCAGATGTATGTTTCATCAACTACGGTGTCACGTTTACCATGGTATCAACATCACCCGTGAGAGGCAGTGAAGCCAACTCAGTGTTTAAATATTTAGGTGATAAAAGTGGCCAGCCAAAGTGGAACTTCTATAAATATGTTGTTTCAGGTGATGGCAAAACGGTAAAAGAATTCAGCTCTCGTGTTAAACCCGATAGCGATGAATTGATAAAAGCGATTGAGTCCGTTCTATAAGTGGTCAGCTTATCCAAATGAGTTAGCTAGGATAATTAGTTAACTTAGGATAGCGTTAACTAATATAGCTATTTAATCGAGATAATAGTTTAATTGAAATAGACGTTTTAGAGCGCCGATCGATTTGATCATCAAATCGATAACTAGCGCTCTTTTTGTGTTAATCGAAAGCGATATAATTATAATTTCATCTCACAAGTTACTCATACTGTGATGTATTTATAAATCCATACTAATAACGGAGAAGATACTTTGGCTAGATTTTCAGGGCTAGATAAAGAAACCGGTCACAAAGCGCGTGGCAAAACCGGTGTATTATTATTAAATCTAGGTACACCAGATGCACCAACCGCATCAGCTGTTCGCATCTATTTAGCTGAGTTTTTGGCGGATCCTCGAGTAGTCGAAATTCCAAAACTGATATGGATGATTATTCTTCATGGGATTATTTTACGTATTCGTCCAGCTAAATCGGCAGCCTTATACAAACAAGTGTGGACCGAAGCCGGTTCGCCTCTACTCGACATTAGCCAACGTCAGCAAGCCAAACTAGCCAATCATTTACACGCGCAAGGGCATGATGTGAGCGTCCATTTGGCTATGCGTTATGGTTCTCCATCAACGGCCAGTACCCTGCAAGCAATGCACAAGCAAGGTGTAGATAATTTAGTGGTTTTGCCTTTATACCCACAGTACGCGGCTCCAACAACGGGTTCGGCATTTGATGCTTTAGCCAAAGAATTAATGAAATGGCGTTATATCCCCGCACTGCACTTTATTAACACCTACCATGACAACCCTGATCTTATCGATGCGCTTGCTGCCTCGATTGAAAAAGATTTCGAACAACACGGAAAACCACAAAAACTGGTGATGTCTTATCATGGTATGCCTGAACGCAATTTGCATTTAGGCGATCCTTATTATTGTTTTTGTATGAAGACAACTCGCTTAGTGGTAGAAAAATTAGGCCTAACTGAAGATGAGTATGTGGCAACATTCCAGTCTCGCTTTGGTAAAGCTAAATGGTTACAACCATACACAGACGTAACCATTGGTAGTCTGCCTGAAAAAGGTGTTACCGATATCGCGGTTATCTGCCCAGCATTTAGTGCTGATTGTTTAGAAACCTTAGAAGAAATTAAGGGCGAAAACCGTCACGTATTTGAAGATGCTGGTGGCAAAAACTTTAGATACATCGAATGTTTAAATGACAATGATGATCATATCAATATGATGGCAAATCTTGTTAAACCTTTTCTATAATTATAGGGCGTGACTCCGTCACTGCTAGGGCGCTTCGCTTCTAGGGCGGACTGCGTCCTGCTAGGGACAGCTTCGCTGCTAAGATCCTTGGCCGCTATGCGGCTAGGCTGTTGATTTTATAGAATCTAGCCGCGTAGCGTCCTAGCAGCGCAGCGCTCTAGGCTGTTGCGTACCTAGGCTTTTAGCTTTATATCCTCGCCTCTGCTTTTATGATTTGTTAAACTCAAATAAAGTTTTATTGCTAAAGAAATAATATGAGAATAGATCCTAATATCGCATTAGTTTATAGCACTGATAAAGGTCGTATTGAACAACCTAAACCGCAAGTTGAAGTACCAAGCGGTGATGGTATCGTGCGGATCCACAAAGACAGTAAAGGCCGAAAAGGTAAGGGCGTTAGTGTGATCAAAGGGCTCGAGTTAGATGAAAAAGCCCTAAAAGAGTTAGCGCAAAAACTGAAGAAACAATGTGGCTGCGGTGGTACAGTGAAAGACTTCTGCATTGAGGTACAAACCGACAATCGCGAACAAATAAAATCCATATTAGAGAAGTTGAATTTCACCGTGAAATTGGCGGGTGGATAATACTAGGGCTCGTTGGTCTGTTGTGGTCAATATTTATTCGAACCCTTCGGGCAATCTTTTTGGCGGCTTTATACTGCGTTATCGCCTGTTGATCTAGTATAACTACATCAACAAGTTCTGCCTTGTATGACATGGCTACAAATCGCGGTAAAAATCATCAGGAAAGACCAACAAGCCCAAGGTTAACGCACTATTGGGGAGAGAATATGGATAGCTTAAAAGACCACTTTTTAATTGCCATGCCATCGTTAGATGATACATTTTTCGAACGCTCAGTGATCTACATTTGCGAGCATGATCAAAAGGGGGCGATGGGCATCATTGTTAACCGTCCAATAGGTTTGGAGATTGAAGAGCTGCTTGAGCAAATGGAGCTGTATTTATCGCCTGAGTTTTTATTCTCCCTCGACAGCCAAGTACTCATTGGCGGCCCAGTTGCTCCAGAGCGAGGTTTTGTATTGCATACGCCGCAAAAACATTGGCTCAATAGTACTGAAATCAGTGAGGAGACAATGCTAACATCTTCGCGAGATATATTGGCCTCGATTGGCTCAGACAAATCCCCAGAAAATTTTGTGGTTGCGCTTGGTTACGCGGGTTGGAGTAAAAATCAACTGGAACAAGAAATTGCCGACAATACCTGGTTAACGATCAAAGCTTCGGCCGAGTTATTATTTAACGTAGAACCTGAACAAATGTGGCAGTCGGCCACCCAACAACTCGGTTTCGATATTTGGCAAATGTCGAGTCAAATAGGTCATGCTTAACAATAGTTCGCTGCGCTTCTAGGGCGGACTTCGTCCTGCTAGGGTCGCTGCGCTTCTAGGGCGGACTATGTCCTGCTAGGGTCGCTGCGCTTCTAGGGCGGACTTCGTCCTGCTAGGGTCGCTGCGCTTCTAGAGCGGACTGCGTCCTAGCAGCGTAGCGCTCTAGGCTGTTACTTTTAAAGCGTCCTCTAAAGATTAAACAAAGAGATATACATGCAACCACAAACCGTTCTAGGCTTCGACTATGGCACCAAGAGTATCGGTGTCGCTATCGGTCAAGCCATCACTGCCAGTGCCACGCCTTTATTATCGATCAAAGCGGTTGATGGTATCCCTAATTGGGATGATATCGAAAAATTATTGAAAGAATGGCAACCTGATCTTGTGGTTGTTGGCTTGCCATTAAATATGGACGGCACCGAGCAAGAGATGACTCAACGGGCCCGAAAATTTGCTAATCGAATTAATGGTCGATTTGGTGTCAAAATTGCCACCCAAGATGAACGCCTAACCACTGCAGATGCCAAAGCGCGCTTATTCGAATTAGGTGGTTTTAAAGCATTAACCAAAGGCCAAGTGGATGCCGTGTCAGCGGTGTTAATTATCGAAAGTTATTTCGAAAACCAATTCTAACTTAATGCCTCGATTCTAGGGTCGCTTCGCTACTAGGGCGTGACTGCGTCACTGCTAGGGTCGCTTCGCTGCTAGGGCGTGACTACGTCACTGCTAGGGTCGCTTCGCTACTAGGGCGTGACTGCGTCACTGCTAGGGTCGCTTCGATGCTAGGGCGTGAGTGCGTCACTGCTAGGGTCGCTTCGCTACTAAGATTTTACAGGATCTAGCAGCGTAGCGCTCTAGCATCTAGGCTCTATAGCTTGTTATCGCTTCATTTGCCCCAAAATGGTGCAATTTTTATTCATCGTTGCACATATCTTCTTATCCTGTTCAATACACCTTTCTACCTCATCTTCATTTTTAAATTAATAAAATCAACTATATCAATGATTAAACTCTATTTGTGCTATTAAGGTGCAAACTTATTACGTTTGGCACATATCCTGAATCTATCTTAAGTAAGTCGGATTAGATTAAGCGCGATAATGACTCATTCGCTATATTTATTACTTGTATAGCACTTAGCCGCGTAGCGTTCCTAGCAGTGACGAAGTCACGCCCTAGCACCTCGCAGCGCAGCGATCTAGCAGGACGCAGTCCGCTCTATGCTTAGTTTCGTTCAATGATTGAAAAGGACAGGATATGACAACACGACCACTTATCTTTACTGACATAGATGGCACTTTACTTGATCATTTTGACTACAGTTTTAGCCATGCGATTGAAGTGATTGAAGCATTGAATGAAAGGAAAATTCCGATTATTGCCAATACTAGTAAAACCTTTGCTGAAATGGAAAAGCTGCAACAAACCATTGGTTTTAATTCACCGTTTATTTCAGAAAATGGTGCGGCAATATATATTCCTATTGGTTACTTTGACCAACAACCACCAGACACATTTACCCAAGGGTATTATTGGGTAAAAGAGTTTTGTCAGCCGCGAGAATACTGGCTTGATTTGTTAAAACAACATACGCAAGCATTTAACGATGACTTTATTGGTTTTTCATCTCTATCAGTTGAAGCATTATGTGAGATCACCGATTTATCGCCAGATAATGCCAGGTTGGCTTTGATTAGGAATTATGCCGAGCCAGTACTTTGGCAAGGCAGTGAAACCAATAAACAAGCCTTTATTGAATTAATGACCCGTGTTGGTGCACATACCCTACAAGGTGGACGCTTTCTTCATGTTGGCGGCGATACTGATAAAGGCAAAGCGATGCAATGGTTAGCGGATGTCTATTCCCAGCAATATAACACTCCCGTGACCACCATTGCGCTCGGTGACAGTGGTAATGACAATGCCATGCTCGAAGCCGCTGATCTGGCAATCCAAATCAAATCCCCCGTTCATGAGTTTCCTTCATTAGCGACGAAAAATCCCAGTATCAAAAGTAGTGAATTTGGCCCTAAAGGTTGGGCTGAATGTATTAAGCAAACTCTGCTGTCGTCATCGGCTGAATCACCTGTAAAGCAACTATCATTAGGAGGGGCGTAATATGGCCGATTTTTACCAAAATGGCATTGTCACCACAATGCATAATTTAACCCGACGTAGCCATGAAGAGCTGGAGCAAGATTTAATAACGTTTTCAAAAACACGTCCGTTAGGACTCATTTTGCCATCCTTGTATTCAGAGCTAGAAGGTGATGCCCTTAAAGATATCGTCAGTAAATTAAAACAGGTGCCGTATTTATCCGAAATCGTCATTGGCTTAGATAGAGCCGATCTTAAGCAGTACAAACACGCGTTAAGCTTTTTTGGTGAATTACCACAGCATCACCGCATTTTGTGGAATGATGGCCCACGCTTACAAGCGCTGGATGCAAAATTACAGGCATTAGGATTAGCCCCCAAAGAGTTGGGTAAAGGTCGTAATGTATGGTACTGCATGGGTTATATTTTGGCTTCAGGTAAAACGGAATCGGTTGCGTTGCATGATTGCGATATTGTCACTTACGAAAAGTCGTTGCTGGCTCGTTTACTTTATCCTGTAGCCAATCCACAGTTTCATTATGAGTTTAGTAAAGGCTATTACGCGCGAATTTCGAATGGTCAAATTAATGGTCGAGTGTCACGCCTATTAGTTACGCCGTTGATTAAAGCGCTTAAAAAAGTAGTCGGTTATAACGAATATTTAGAATACATGGACAGTTTTCGTTATCCATTAGCGGGTGAGTTTTCATTTAGACGAGACGTGCTCAATGACCTGCGTATTCCAAGCGATTGGGGCTTAGAAATTGGTGTGCTATCAGAAATGCAGCGTAATTATTCCCATAACCGCATTTGTCAGGTCGACATTGCTGATAATTACGATCATAAACATCAAGACTTATCATTGGATAATGAAGAAGCTGGTTTGTCTAAAATGTCGATTGATATCACCAAAGCCTTTTTCCGTAAACTGGCGACGCAAGGGCATACTTTCAGCAATGAATCGTTTCGAACAGTCAAGGCGACGTATTACCGTATTGCACTCGATTATGTCGAAACCTACCATAACGATGCCATCATGAATGGCCTGACCACGGACATTCATTTAGAAGAAAAAGCGGTAGAAATGTTTGCCCAAAATATCGTTACAGCAGGGCATCGCTTTTTAGATAATCCAATGGAAACTCCGTTTATGCCAACCTGGAGCCGAGTGGTGAGTGCTATGCCCGATGTACTTGAACAACTTAAAGACGCAGTTGAAGCCGACAACGCTGAGTTTAGTTAACGTAAACGATTAACGATTAACGAGGACACTTTATGTCAGTAATGGATGGATTACAGCAAAAGCTGCAGCAACAACTGGGCTGCATTTATAATGATATCGACATTAATATCAGCTTGTCAGCATTGGCAACTCAGCTTATCGAAATCATGCGTATCACAGAGTATTGCCAAGTACCTGAGCCTTTTGCAAATCATTGGTCTGAAAAAGACATCATAATGATCACTTATGGTGACAGTGTCATCCAACAAGGCGAGCGACCGCTCACCACACTGGCGCAATTTATCGACAGCTATCTAAGTTGCATCAATGCAGTGCATATTTTACCGTTTTTCCCTTACAGTTCAGACGATGGCTTTTCAGTTATTGATTATTCAAGCGTCAACGAAGGGCTAGGTTCGTGGGCAGACATTAGTGCTATTGCCAGTAAACGGAGGTTAATGTCAGATTTAGTGATCAATCATTGCTCTAGTCGGAGCTTATGGTTTGAGAATTTCTGTAAAGGTGAGGGCATAGGTCATGATTACTTCTTTACTGCCAATCCAAATGATGACTTAAGCGCTGTCGTTCGGCCAAGAACCTCAGCATTATTAAGACCAACAGAAACACCTAACGGGACTCAACATGTGTGGTGCACCTTTAGCCATGATCAAGTTGATTTTGATTTTCGAAATCCACAAGTATTAATCGAGTTTGTGCGCATCATTCGTCAATATTTAGATGCTGGCGTGAGTATTTTTCGCCTCGATGCGGTGGCATTTTTATGGAAAATAGTCGGTAACAAATCCATTAATTTATCGCAAACCCATGAGGTTGTGCGTTTATTGCGGACCTTGATAGAGCATGCGCAGCAAGATGCCATAATCATTACCGAAACCAATATCCCCAATACTCAAAACTTAACTTACTTTGGCAATGCTAACGAAGCACATTGCATATATAACTTTTCCTTGCCACCTTTGTTGATCAACAGCCTTATTACTGGCAGCTGTTTGTATTTAAAGCGTTGGCTTATGAGCATGCCGCCTGCTCAAGATGGCACCACATACTTTAATTTTATTGCCTCTCACGATGGTATTGGTTTACGTCCAGCGGAAGGCTTACTTGAAGATGATGAGATTGATACTCTGGTCGAGACAATGAAACTGTTTGGCGGCCAAATTTCATCCAGAACCACAGAAGATGGCCAGCAAAAACCGTATGAAATGAACATCGCCCTATTTGATGCACTTCAAGGCACCACTAAAGGCAAGGACTCATGGGGGATGCAACGTTTTGTTTGCGCGCATAGCATTATGTTAGCCCTAGAAGGCATTCCAGGTATTTATATTCACAGTTTATTGGGAACTCGCAATGATTATGAAAAGCTGGCCAATACTTCGCATAATCGGGCTATCAATCGTCATCGTTGGGATTTCAATCAACTAACAGAACAACTGAGTGATGCTAACAGCGACCACAGCCAAGTGTTAACGGCGCTCACTCATCTAATCAATATTCGTACCCAGCAAATTGCATTTCATCCTAATGCGACTCAATTTACCTTGCACCTTGGGTTACAGCTATTTGGTTTCTGGCGTCAAAGTCGTAATCGTAAACAAAGTATCTTCTGCATCAGTAATGTATCGGACCAAATTACTGATCTGCCCATTAATGAACTTAACCTTATTATTGCTGAATACTGGGTCGACCTATTAACCGGGCAGCAAATAGAAGACATCACCCAACCCATGCAACTGCAACCATATCAAACAGTGTGGATTAGTAACTAGGGCGCTAGGTGCTAGGTTCTAGGAACTCGCAGGCTCGCCAGAGAGCGGACTGCGTCCTGCTAGGACAGCTTTGTCGCTGCGCGACTAGTCTGTTGATTTCATAGTCTCTAGCCGCGTAGCGTTCTAGCAGCGAAGCGCTCTAGGCTCTTCAACTATGAAATCTTGTTAACTTGACAACGCCTTTGCTCTCTATAAGCTAATAACAATTAACGTCTTGTTTTTTGGAGCCTGTATGAAAACCCTATTTATCGCTGCTGCAGTATTGGCATTGAGCGCATGTAGTACCTTAAAATCATCTTCAGACTTCGATCCGTCGGTATCATTTAATCAATATAAAACCTACTCATGGGTAGAGAAGAAGGTTGATGATGCGGGCTATCATCTCGATGGACTCATGGATCAACGTGTTCGTGCTGCAATCGAAACTCAATTGAGCCAAAAAGGTATCAGTAAAACAGACAAGCAAAATGCAGACTTGCTGGTCAATTACATCACCAAAGTAGATAAAAAGATTAATATCGACACCTTTAATAGCCACTTCGGTTATAACCCATATTATGGTCCACGTTGGGGATTAGGTGGCAGCCTGCAAACTGAGACCACAGTTCGTGAATACGATGTTGGTACCTTAATGGTCGACTTAGTCGACAACAAAACAGGTAAGCTTATTTGGCGTGGCACAGTAGCTGATACTGTTCGAGAGCAAAACACCCCTGAAGAGCGGATCCAGATTATCAATCATGCTATTGACACTGTTATGAAGGATTATCCACCTAAGCCGACACAGTAAACGTTGACGTTAAATAAACAACGCTAGTAAAAGCCTCGATTACCGAGGCTTTTTTGTTGCATAAACCCTTTGTTCATCAATGTTTGAGCATAAAAGACTTATTGTGATAAAGCGCATAAGGTTAACGATTTACACTTCAAAACAAGATTATACTGTGAGCATGCATAGAGTCAGTGACCTTCACTGATTGATTTTTGTTCGATGTACGAGTGTTAATCGAGGTGAGTGGATGCCGCCTAGCAATCTAAGCAACTATCACTTGGAGAAAATGCACTCAACAAAGAGTAAAACGTTTTAGCTGATCCTTCGAGCCGCGTTAGTTGGCCATTTCAAGGGGTTTATTGGCTTTTATGTGGCATCACGCCACAGCAAGGCCCAGTGTTATCATTTATGTTTTTCATAAACCAATAATGTGCAGCAACAAGCTTGGAAGACCAACAGACTCTAACTTAGTTGCATCCTTACACATCGCAATGATGATGCTGTCGATTCAAGCTATAGGCCGTAATGGTTAATATCCTAGATGACACAGGTAAATCGTTCAGTCTACAGTCTTGATTGACTTATCACTTTGTTAATACATTAGATGCAGTGACAAAAGTGGCTTTTTTGACTCTCAAGCGAATCTTTTGATGTGAATTACTGTTAATTACCACTTTTTAGAACACATAAAACAAAATTAACCGAATGTCATATGTTAAAAATGTTTTTTCAACGTCGAATGATAAATCAATTAGTTACTCAATAACGACTTGTGTTTTTGATGAAAATAAAATCAGCTGATGATTTAAACGCTGTATTTATAGGCATTAAGGCTTAAATACCCATTCAAAAGGATAGGGAAATTTGCTAGTATCCTAAGCCGTGAATGGGATGTCACTTGTTCAGACTGATGAACAAATCTAAAAAGTGAGACATAATGAAATCTTGGTATTTACTGTATTGCAAACCACGCCATGAAGTCCGTGCTCAGCAAAATTTGGCTTTGCAAGAAGTCGAAAGCTACTTACCAATGATCACCCAACAAAAAACAGTGCGTAACAAACCGCAACTGGTTACCGCGCCTCTGTTTCCTAGCTATCTGTTCATCTATTTCGATCCTCAAATCACTAGTGTCAGCAAAATCCACAATACCCGTGGTGCTAACCGTATTGTGGGTTGTCGAGAAGACATGACTCCCATTGACGATAGAATTATTTCGGCACTTAAAAGACGTGTCCAAGGCTATGTGCCAGAAGAGGTCAAGCCGTTAGACAAAGGCGATAAGGTCAAATTTATCGACGGACCGTTTAAAGATCTTGAAGCCATATTTGACGAGAACAATCCTGATAAGCGTTGCCATGTGTTATTTAACATTATGGGGCAGCAGAAACGAATTCTGGTTGAATTGACAAGTTTACAAGCAATATCAGCAACCGATAAACCTACTTAAACAAACTCTTTGTCAGAGAATAGCTGTTTTTGTTGTAGGAAATTGTCCATTTGTAAATTTAGGACTAATGTTTAAAAAGACTTTTTTACCCTTAAACGGTTAAATATTGTTCGTTTAAATAGTGTTTTTACTCTTTTGCAACATTATACAAACGTTTAGGTATTTTTTACTTGAGCATCCTAATCTGTTTTTGAGTATAATTCCGCGCTTGATTAGCGCTTGTTTCAGTTTAAAGCTAATAGAAAAATTAAAGATTCGTACAGCGAAGGGCATGTTGGAAGCCGTAATCCATGGGCGGTAGCGTGTCTTAAATAGGCCGCTTCGCTACTAGGACCTAGAACCTAGAAGTGACGAAGTCACGCTCTCTGGCGAGCCTGTGAGTTCCTAGAACCTAGCAGCGCAGCATCCTCGCATGACGCAGTCAGCCCTTTAGCGAGCCTGCGAGCTCCTACAACCTTCTTATAAAAAATAATATTGGAGATATCTGGTGCTACATAAAACCAAAAACGTGTTACTAGCTGGCTTATCGGCCTTTATTATTTTAACCACCCAAGTGCAGGCTATTACCCCAACACCGCAAATGATTGAGCAGTTTAAACAATTGCCTAAATCTGAACAGGAAAGAGTTGCGCGTCAGTATGGAATAGATCCTTCAATGTTATCAGGCAGTGCCAATAGCGCTGTTAACGTAAGCAACCCTACTGTTGTTGAACCTCGTCAAAATCAATCAAATGAACAGCAACAAAGCGCTAGAAAGAGTGAGTTTGATTTCAATCAAGACAGTGATAAAAACCAATTAAAACGTTTTGGCTACGAAATGTTTGCTGGCGAGCCAACCACCTTTGCACCTGTCACAGACGTACCTGTACCAAGCGACTATATGGTCGGCCCTGGCGATGTGATTAAAGTTCAACTTTATGGCAAAGAAAGCAACGAATACAGTTTAACCATTAATCGTGATGGCACAGTGCAAATTCCCGATTTAGGCCCAGTATCTGTTGCTGGACTAAGCTTTGCCGATTTACGTCAAGAATTGTCTAAACGCATAAAGCAGCAAACGATTGGTATCGAATCTAATATCACCATGGGTGAATTACGTTCAATTCGCATCTTTATTGCTGGAGATGCCTACAAACCAGGCTCATATACTGTATCGAGTTTATCAACCATTACTCAGGCGTTATTTGTTGCTGGTGGAGTTAACGAAATCGGTAGTCTTCGTAATGTGCAAGTTAAGCGTGGCGGTAAGTTAGTCGGCTCATTTGATTTATACGATTTACTGCTGCGAGGCGATGCTTCTGGAGACATCAATCTTCGTTCTGGTGATGTAGTGTTCATTCCATCTATTGGCGGGTTAGTCAGTGTCGCTGGTGAAGTGCAACGTCCTGCTATTTACGAGTTGAAAAAGCATGAAACTATTGCCGATGTTATCAATATGGCTGCCGGTATCAAGCAAGATGCCTATCCTAAAAATAGCAGTATCGAACGTTACAATGCTAATGGTTTGAAAACGATTATTAATGTTGATTTAACCTCAGATAAAGGCAACAACACGCTAGCCAAAGCTGGTGATTACATTCGGGTTAAAAGTGCTTCAAATCAATATGAAGACGCTATCACTGTGGTCGGTGCCGTGGTTCGCCCGGGTAAATATCAGTGGAAGCAACAACGCATTAGCGATGTATTACCTTCAATTTGGGGCGATTTATTATTATCTGCTGACCTCGACTACGGTTTAGTGGTTCGTGAAATCAACAAACATGGTGACATCGAAACCCTACAGTTTGCTCCAGGTGAAGCGATTACATCACCTAATTCTATTCAAAATATTGCTTTACAGCCTCGTGATAAAATAATCATCTTTAACTTCAGTGACGATACTCAAAACCGTTTTGAATTGAATTCATTAGTTAAAAAGCGTGTCAGCAAAGTTAAATCACTGAAAAGTGACTCACTACTGGATGCCGATCTGTTTAAAGCTGGATTTGAAACCTTAGACAATACCGTAGCAAGCAAATATACCAATCAAATAGCCGGTGTCGCAGTAAATGTGCAAACATCTGAAGAGCAAACGCTGGTTAGCAGCGAAGTGGCTAAAATGCTGTCTAATTTATTTGAAGATCGTGATTTAATCAAACTCAGTAATGTTATGTCACGTAAAGAACTGCTGTATCCCATTGTGACCAAGCTAACTCAGCAAGGAAATTCACAACATGGCATTTTGATTGTGGCTATCGCGGGAAAAGTTCGCCATCCAGGTGTGTACCCGTTAACAAATTCAGCAAAAGTGACCGACTTAGTTAAAGCGGCAGGCGGCCTACTCGAAGGCGCTTATATTGAACGAGCTGAACTAACACGCACTCATACCACCTCAGCTGTATCCGATATTATTCACCAACAAGTTAACCTTTCTGCTGCGCTTAATGGTAACCAACAAGACAATATCGAGCTGAAAGGGCGCGATATGATGACGATTCTGACTACGCCAGACTGGCAAGAAAGAAAAGTAGTCGAAGTTAAAGGTGAAGTTAAGTTCCCTGGTACTTATAACATCAGGCGTGGTGAGACGTTGTCAGACGTCATCGCTAGAGCAGGTGGCTATACTGAGTTTGCTTATCCTTCTGCGGCAGTATTTGTCCGTGAGTCAGTACGGATGCAAGAACAGATTGAAATTAAAAAGTTAGCCGATCAACTGCGCCGAGATATCGCTACCCGTGGGGTATCAAAAGATGGCTTAAGCATTAATTATTCCGAAGCACAATTAATGTTAATTGACTTAGAAAACATCAAAGCTGTTGGCAGGTTAGTTATAGACTTAAATGCGCTTAAGTTAGGTATTAAAGAAGCTGATGTTCAACTTGAAGATAGCGACGTATTGTACGTGCCAACCATTAAGCAAACCGTTGCCGTTATGGGTGAGGTTCAACATCCTTCAACCCACAGATTTAAAGATGGTTTAACCCTTGGCGACTATCTAGATATGTCTGGTGGCCCAAGAGAGCGCGGTGATGAAGATAGAGTTTATGTCATCAAGGCTGATGGTTCAGTGATGATGCCAACACAAAGTATTTGGTTTAATACCGACTCGCAAATTTCGGCCGGCGATACTGTGATTGTACCGCTAGACACTGAATACAAAGATAACTTAACCCTTTGGTCGCAAGTCACGCAGATTATTTATAATACCGCGGTCGCATTTGCAGCAGTTTCAGGTATCTAAGAACTGGAGGTTCTAGAAACTCGCAGGCTCGCCAGAGGGCGGACTACGTTCTGCTAGGACGCTACGCTTCTAGGGTTTTACCGCAGGCCGTAGGCCGCTCTAGCAGCGAAGCGCTCTAAGATTCTAGATACAAGATACTCAATGTCAGAAGGAACTGATATGCGTTTCGAGCAATTGGATGTGTGGAAAAGAGCTTCTAGATTGTCTTGTGAAATTTATCGGTTGACTGAGTCAGTCAGTAACTGGGGCTTCAAAGATCAAATTACACGTTCAGGATTATCTGTTCCCTCAAACATCGCGGAGGGAGAGGAACGTGAAACACTAAAAGAAAAGATAAGGTTTCTGTATTACGCAAAAGGATCTCTAGGTGAGCTTGTGACTCAGTTATATATCGGAGCAGAAATCGAATACCTTGATAAACAAATAGCTATGTCGATGATAAAAGAAGCCAAAGAGTTAGCTAAAATATTAGGTGCTCTTATTAAACAAAAACAAGCACAGATTAAAGAAGATAATGCCGATTACACAATAGATTAATTTAACTAAGCGGGTATGCTTTCTGTTTTTATAGAAGCGAAGCTGACATCTTTTGACCTTATAGCCGCGAAGCGACCTAGAATCTAGGCTTTTGCTTTTAAGGCAAGCGAACTAACCAGCAATAAACTCAACACTTAGCAGATTTCTGCTGGTATCTTTTGACCTTATAGCAGCGCAGCGCTCTAGCCGCAAAGCGTCCTAGAATCTAGAAGCGAAGCGCACTGCTACCCAAACAAATAAGACATATGACTAAACAAAACCTGCAACCTACTTATGACGCCAACTTTGCATCATCGCAACCAATGGTCAGCGTTGAAAGCGACGAAATCGATTTACGCGAGCTTTTTGCTGTTATTTGGCAAGGAAAATGGCTTATCATCGCCATCACTGCAGTGTTTGCTGTCGGTGCGGTTATTTTTGCCATCAACCAGCCTAATATCTATAAGTCAGAAGCGCTGTTAGCACCTGCGGATGCTGAGCAAGGTGGCGGTGGTTTAGCAGCACTTGCAGGACAGTTTGGTGGTTTAGCGAGCATGGCTGGCATCAATTTAGGCGGTGGCGGTGGTGTTGATAAAACCCAAATGGCTATCGAGGTGATGAAATCTCGTCAATTTACCAGTAACTTTATTCAACAACACAATATTTTGCCTGACTTAATGGCGGCAAAAAAATGGAATATGGCCGATAATACGATTAGTTACGATGATGAATTATATAACCAAGCCGATAAAAAGTGGCTTCGTATAGTTGATGCACCGTTTAAGCCAGAACCGTCAATGCAAGAAGCCTATAAAGAATTTAGTAAAATCATTGTCGTTAATGCTGCCAAAGAAACGGGCATGGTAACCGTCTCTGTCGAACACATTTCACCAGCAGTGGCTCATCAATGGGTTAATTGGTTAGTGCAAGACATTAATAAAGAAATGAAAGACCGTGATGTTGCTGAGGCTATTCGCAGCACAACTTTTTTAAAATCTCAAATCGAACAAACAAATATTGCCGACATTCGCTCAATTTTATATAAGTTAATAGAAGAGCAAGCGAAAACGATTATGTTTGCCGAAGTTCGCGATGAATACGTATTTAAAACAATCGATCCAGCATTAATACCAGAAGAAAAATCAAAGCCTAAGCGGGCACTAATCTGCGTGTTAGGCACCATGTTAGGTGGTATGTTAGGTGTCATGTTGGTATTAATTAGATATTTTGTTAGAAAAGAAAGTTAGCTTAGTCGTCATTCCGGCAAAACTTTTGAGCCGGAATCTAACGGTTTATATGGGCCTATTAGGAATGTATTAAGACAAACAGTAAAATCTAGGCTCTATAGGGTATAGCGAAGATTGACCTGTCTCAAAATGGATAGAAAGTGTCTCAACGTGGTTTGAAAGTGCTGAGATTGGTAATTGAATTAAATCAATTCCTGACAGTAGATATTAATCATAAATGGATTAGAAGTTATGTCAAAAAAGAAAATACTTACGGTTTTTGGTACCCGGCCCGAAGCAATCAAAATGGCTCCTTTAGTTCATGCACTCGCTGCAGATGAGCGTTTTGAAGCAAAATGTTGTGTGACTGCACAACACAGAGAAATGCTAGATCAAGTGCTTGAACTCTTCGACATCACCCCAGATTATGATCTAAATTTGATGAAAGCAGGTCAAACGTTAAATGACGTGACATCAAGGATCATCCAAGAGCTCAAGCCAGTACTTCAAGAGTTTAAACCTGATGTTGTGCTTGTTCATGGTGATACAGCAACAACCTTTGCAGCCAGTTTAGCCGCTTACTACGAACAGATTGAAGTGGGTCATGTTGAAGCTGGACTGCGAACGGGCAATATTTATTCACCTTGGCCGGAAGAAGCGAATCGTCGCCTAACTGGTGTACTTACGAAATATCATTTCGCACCTACCGAAACATCAAAAGAAAACCTTCTTAAAGAAAACTTTAACCCAGAAAATATCATCGTAACGGGTAACACTGTTATTGACGCTTTATTGATGGTTAAAGATAAAATTGAAAACGATGAAGATTTGAAGCTAACACTTGCTTCTCAGTTTCCATTCCTCGATGAAGCTAGAAAGTTAACTCTAGTCACTGGTCATCGCCGCGAGAGTTTTGGTGGTGGGTTCGAACGCATTTGCGAAGCTTTAGCGATAACAGCAAAAGCGCATCCTGATACGCAGATTTTATACCCTATGCACCTCAACCCAAATGTCCGCGAACCGGTTAATCGCATCTTGGCGGGCATCGAGAATATTTATCTCATAGAGCCTCAGCAGTACCTTCCATTTATCTATTTAATGATGCGTTCTAACATCATTCTTACCGACTCTGGTGGTATTCAAGAAGAAGCCCCATCTTTAGGGAAGCCTGTTTTAGTTATGCGCGACACCACTGAGCGACCAGAGGCTGTTGAAGCCGAAACGGTAAAACTGGTTGGTACCAATGTTAATGTTATCGTGGATAACTTGAATCTTTTATTAACAAGCGACGAAGCATATAAAAAGATGAGCTTTGCTCATAATCCTTATGGTGATGGTTACGCGTGTCAAAGAATTTTAAATTTTATAGGTTAAATTGAATAAATGAAAATATTACTAACAGGTGGAGCAGGGTTTATAGGCTCCGCAGTAGTGCGTCATATAATCAATAATACGCAAGATAGTGTTATCAATGTCGATAAATTAACCTATGCTGGTAACCTTGAATCCTTAGTGAGTATTGAGTCTAGTGAGCGTTATGTTTTCGAGCAAGTTGATATTTGTGATCGTACTGAATTAGACAGAATTTTCGCAAAGTGTAAGCCTGACGCTGTTATGCATTTAGCAGCAGAGTCTCACGTTGATCGTTCTATCACCGGCCCAGCAGATTTCATTCAGACGAATATCGTGGGAACTTACACTCTTCTTGAAGCGACTAGAGCATATTGGAATACATTATCTGAAGGTGCTAAGAAAGCATTTCGTTTCCATCATATATCTACCGATGAAGTCTACGGAGATCTACCGCATCCAGACGATAGCGAAGATGGTACTGCGCCTTCAGCCAATAAAGAGTTACCGCTATTTACCGAGACAACATCATACGAGCCTTCTAGCCCCTACTCGGCATCTAAGGCAAGTTCAGATCATCTTGTACGTGCGTGGTTAAGAACCTATGGCTTACCAACGATAGTAACCAACTGTTCTAATAATTATGGTCCATATCATTTTCCTGAAAAGCTGATCCCTCTGGTTATTTTAAATGCATTAGAAGGGAAACCATTACCTATTTATGGTAAAGGCGACCAGATTCGTGATTGGTTATATGTTGAAGACCACGCAAGAGCACTTTATAAAGTCGTCACAGAAGGCGGCGTAGGCGAAACCTACAACATTGGTGGTCATAACGAAAAACAAAACTTAGAAGTTGTCCAAACAATTTGTGCAATTTTAGATTCTTTAGTGCCAAAAGAAACTAAGTACAAAGAACAAATTACCTATGTGACTGATAGACCAGGTCACGACAGACGTTATGCAATCGATTCAAGTAAAATGCAGCGTGAACTTGGTTGGGCACCAGTTGAAACTTTCGAAACAGGCCTTAAAAAGACAATTGAATGGTATTTGACTAACGAAGAGTGGTGTCAACACGTACAAGATGGGAGTTATCAGCGTGAACGTTTAGGTGTAGAGCCTTCGGCTACAGAGGAAGAGGCGTAATGAAGGGTATAGTATTAGCCGGAGGCAGTGGTACTCGTTTATACCCATTAACTCGCGGTGTATCAAAACAGCTGCTGCCTATCTACGATAAGCCAATGGTGTTTTACCCTATTTCAGCTTTGATGCTGGCGGGCATTAAAGACATTTTAATCATCACAACTCCGGAAGATAATGCGGGCTTTAAGCGCTTATTAGGCGATGGCTCTGATTTTGGGATTAACCTTGAGTATGCAATTCAACCGAGCCCAGATGGGTTAGCGCAAGCTTTTATCATTGGTGATGAGTTTATTGGTGATGACAGCGTTTGTTTAGTGCTTGGCGATAACATCTTCTATGGTCAGTCTTTTTCTAATATATTGAAGAATGCAGCTGCGCGTGAATCTGGAGCGACAGTTTTTGGTTACCAAGTTAAAGATCCTGAGCGCTTTGGTGTTGTTGAGTTTGATAAAGATATGAAGGCGGTATCGATTGAAGAGAAGCCTGAAACACCAAAATCAAACTATGCAGTTACTGGTCTTTATTTCTACGACAACCGCGTAGTTGAAATGGCAAAGCAAGTAAAGCCATCTCATCGTGGTGAGCTCGAAATTACTACCTTAAATGAAATGTACCTTAAAGATGGTTTACTGAACGTCGAATTATTAGGTCGTGGCTTTGCGTGGTTAGATACCGGCACTCATGAAAGCCTCCATGAAGCATCCTCTTTTGTTCAAACAATTGAAAACGTTCAAGGCTTAAAAGTCGCTTGTTTAGAAGAAATAGCATGGCGTAACGGTTGGTTAAGCGATGAGCAGGTACTAACGCTTGCTAAGCCGATGATGAAGAATGAATACGGTCAGTATTTAACTCGTTTAGTGACTGAAAATCAGAAAAAGGCAGTGAGTTAATGCGTGTACTAATTACAGGATGTCATGGACAAGTAGGCTGCAGCCTTACAGAGCAATTAGCTAAGTGTGAAAATATCACTGTATTAGCTCTTGATAGAGATTACCTTGATATTACCAATCAAGAAGCAGTAAAAGCTGCGGTTGCTGAATTTCAACCAACGATCATTATCAATGCTGCAGCACATACCGCGGTTGATAAAGCAGAAGATGAAGTTGAACTTTCTTATGCTATTAACCGTGATGGGCCGAAATATCTAGCACAAGCCGCGCAAGATGCGGAGGCTGCAATACTACATATATCAACAGATTATGTCTTTGAAGGCAATAAAATTGGTGAGTATGCAGAAAGTGACATCACAAATCCACAAGGTGTTTATGGTGAAAGTAAGTTGGCGGGTGAAGTTGCCGTAGCACAAGCGTGCGATAGACACATAATCCTTCGCACCGCTTGGGTGTTTGGTGAAAATGGCAATAACTTTGTAAAAACCATGCTGCGTTTAGGCGCTACTCGCGATTCATTAAGTATTGTTGGAGACCAGTTCGGTGGACCAACCTACGCAGGTGATATTGCCAACGCGTTAATCCAAATCGCTAAGCGCATTACTCAAGGTGATGCTATTGAATTTGGTGTATATCATTTCTCGGGCTTACCCCATGTGAGCTGGTACGAGTTTGCTGAGACTATTATTGATACCGCATTTGAACAAGGTGTCATCAGCAAAAAAACAAGTCTTACAAGTATCACAACTGAACAATATCCAACACCGGCAAAGCGCCCAAGTAACTCATGCTTAAATACCGATAAGATCACTAATGTATTTGCAATTGAAGCTAGTGACTGGAAATTAGCATTAGATAATATTCAAGCATATACAGGATAATAATATGAAAGTTATAAACACTAGTATTCCTGATGTAAAAATTATAGAGCCCAGTGTGTTTGGTGACGAACGCGGCTTTTTTATGGAAACATGGAATCAAAGGGTATTTGAAGAAAAGGTTACAGGTAAAAGTACTCTATTTGTGCAAGATAACCATTCAAAGTCTAAAAAAGGAATTTTACGTGGTTTGCATTACCAAGCTAAAAACACTCAAGGTAAATTAGTACGAGTAGTTTTTGGAGAAGTATTCGATGTGGCTGTTGATCTTAGAAGCGACTCACCAACATTTGGGAAATGGGTTGGAGAATACCTTTCTGCTGAGAATAAACGTCAGCTTTGGGTACCCGAGGGGTTCGCTCATGGCTTTTATGTAACAAGTGATGAAGCTGAATTTATTTATAAATGCACAGATTATTATAATCCTTCTTCTGAGATATCGGTAGCATGGAATGATTGTAAATTAGATATAAACTGGCCTCTAGCTGGTGATGTTATAACATCTACCAAAGATTCGTGTGCGGTTTCGATTGATGATCTTAAGTTTCTGAATGGTATGGTAGTCTTATGAGAAAAAAAAATATTGTTATCGAAGGGGCTTATGGTGAGAGCAATTTCGGAGATGATGCATTATTGAAAGTTATTTATAGAGAGTTAAAAGACTTTTTGGAACTTAAGAACTATGAAGTAACTATTTGCAGTAAAATGACTTCATTAAAATATCCCGTAGTTGACCTATGTGATGAGAAAGTTGTAACGCCTAAAAATAATATAGATTGGACTAAAGTAGATAGTGTAATTTACGGTGGCGGTACACAATTTTATAGCTTTGAAAATGAAAAGTCTAAATTATCAATCATTAAACATTATCTAACAAACCCTAAAGAACTATATAGCAGATTAACAAGACGTCAAAATGAATCTGAATTAGAAAAACACTTTGTTGGGGTCGGTATTGGTCCTTTTGAAGGTAAAAATAAAATTGAGGATTTTGAATATGTACTTAGTGATAATAAAAGTTTATTTGTAAGAGATTTAGTTAGTTATAGTTATGCTGAAAAGTTAAAGCTAAACAATGTAAAGCTATATACAGATATTTGTTTTTTAGAAAATTATAGTCATTTACATAGGACTCGTAAATTCACAAAAAAAGTAGCAATAATTCTGAGAGATTGGAACCATAATTCTAATAATGTACGTCCTCAAGATTTAGAACATGTTGTTAGTCAACTGTTGGAAAAAAATATTGAAGTTGAATATGTTTTATTTGGTCATGACATTCAATTAGAGCAAGAGTTGAAAGCTAGAGATCTGGACTATATCTCTTATGATCTTAACTTATCCAGCTTTGATGATTTTATAAAAAATTTAGCTAGTTATGATCTGATTGTCACGAGTAGATATCATGGATTAATTTATGGCTTGTTGCTTGGGATCCCTTCAATTGTAATTAATATTGAACCCAAATTAAGTAT
>NZ_JACJER010000053.1:0-30381 GCF_014164185.1 Shewanella sp. SG44-6
AGAATTTTTACATGGCCCAGTGACATTAGTTGAAAAGAAATTAGCGATTGTTGATGTATGTATTAATGATGAGTCGTATGCCAGCCATGTAGAAATTCTGCACTACTAAATGCTTCAGCGTGTATTGAACAGACCTCTTTCATTTTTAATGCAATTTCTTTTGAAACTGCATAACCTAAGCCGCGACCAAGAACCACTAAGTTTTTAACGCCGTCCAATGACTCAGCAGTGAGTTGCGGTTCAGCATCAACTGCGGTTTGTAAAGCTTGGGGTAACGAGTTTACCGCTTGCGCTAATGATTCACTTTGAGTCCACTTAGCGGCAACTTGTAAAATAGCAGATAGAGTGGCTAGGTAGCTTTTTGTTGCAGCAACGGCTTTTTCTTCGCCTGCACGTAATGGCACAACAACATCAACAATGTCTTTAATAGGCGCTGACTCATCATTGACCAATGCCACACAAAATCCGCCGGCCGCTTTAGCCATTCTGGCTTGTGCAAGAATGTCAGGGCTTCGGCCAGACTGTGAAATCACGATGACTAATGCTCCCTCAAGTTGTAATGACTTACCGTATACGCTGGCAACAGAAGGAGCAGCAGCAAACGTAGGAACACCCGCTTCGATTTCAAATAAGTATTTAGCAAATACACCTGCATGATCAGAAGAACCACGACCTACAATCATGACAAATTTAGGCTTAAGTTCACGTAAGGTCTGACCCAATGTGTCAGTAATAGTCTGGTTGGCAATCAATTGCTCGGCAATTTTCTGAGGTGCGGTACGAGCTTCTTGTTCCATAACTGTAAGAATTGTCATAATAAACCTTGATAAAATAATGTTGAATTAACCAGTAACCTTGTAGGTATTGAGTTGACGTCAATTAACGTCAACAAACACTCTATTGATGATTTACATTAGCTATTGGTTGAGTTAAAAATTGCTTTTTGCCGAACAAATACGCCCCATATTCTGGTGGCGAAATAGAGGGTGAAATCTTGCTTGCTATCTCATTGTCTAACCAAGGTGTTAGTGGTTCTGCTAATCCACCAATAATAGAAAAACGACTTGGGTTAAGAACAAATAGTTTTCGAGCAAGCTCGCTTATGTAATTTGCTCCATCTTGTACAATAGCGATTGCAACAGCATCACCATCCTGTGCGCACATCAATACGATACGAGCTAGCTTTGCATAAGCGCTAGATGATTGACCGGCGAGCTGTTCAACAATATCGATGGCATTTTTAGCGTTAAAATAATTCAGTAAGCTCTCGGTCAGCTTGCTTGAACATGCAAAACCGTCCAGAGCAAGTAACACGTGCTCAACCGCTTTTAAACCAAGCCATGCACCACTGCCTTTGTCACCTAATGCAAATCCATGCCCGCCTAAAATAATACTTTGCTGACCAACATGCGCATAACCACATGAACCAGTACCAGTAATAATAACCGCACCATCTTCACCGTGATGAGCACCAATACAGGCTGTATGCAAGTCAGTCGTGAGATACATGGCTTTAAATGGATGTTGCCACTGAATAATTTGCTGATAAAACTGGCCAACATTAACTCCTGCTAAACCAATACCAGCGACTAACTGATGGCAAGTGTCAGGTGCAAAACCGGCATCGACTAAAGCCAACTGTGATGACTCAATCATTGATTGAAACGTTTGCTCTAAACCATGTAGTGGATTGGCTCGACCAGCCACTGCGGTGCCAAGTTGTTGACCGTCATCGGAGTAAATCGTGGCACGACATTTACTGCCACCGCCATCAATACCGATATAAAGTTGTTGTTCGTTAGGCTGTTTGTTACCCATGACTGTCCTCTTGGTATTCTGTTTAACGCTACTATTTTTGATAGTCATCAAGCCTGTTAATAAGTTAACGCCATGTTACACCAAAAATGACAACGCTGTCATTTAATTTTTAACAAAAAACACTAATAATCAACAAAAATGATATTTACATCATATTTAACAGGAGGTTGTATAACTAAATTGTCTGCTAAAATTAGGGGGTAACACGTCGCCAGCGCATATGATACTGACGACGCGGGTGTCTACTGGTTTAACAATTAGTCTACACGCAGAGTTCGGCCTTTTCGCTTGCCATTAGCGGCTACTGCTCTAACATCAACAGGGCGTTTTACCGCCACCGCTGAGGTATATACTTGCCAAGGCTTATCACCTTCCCGATATTCTATCTGTAAGCCAGGAAAAGCAATATTCGCACTTAATATGCCGTCGTTAATTACTGCACCAACGGTGGGAACACGATAATTAATACCTGCATTATCTAGCTTTGCCAGTTCTTTATTGCCTAGGTGGTTGGCGATTTTTTGCCATTGACGTGCTTGCTGTTGACGCATTGTAGTAGTGAAATGATCTGTTGTTTGGTTATACACAGCCCCTGCGTATTGGTATGGCACTTCCCATTCAGGTTTATACCATGCTCGCTCTGCTAACATTAATAGTCGCGGATAAATCATATACTCAACGGTTTGATCACTGCGTAACGTTTCACTCCATATTTGCCCTTGTATACCGTCAACAGTTTCACCAGCCTTCATTGGGCCAGCAGTTTGCTTGCCTGTATCGTCTAATTGAGGACGGTCATCGGCTTCAAAAGGTTGCCCTTCTATATCGAACCATTGTTCGGCATTAGCGGGTAAGTTACCTGGCATGAAGCTAAAAACATGATGGCTATTCAAGGCTCTAGTTCCCCAATAGTAACCATGTTCCTTTGGGTCTGCTTCATAGGGAAAATCAAAGTAAAGCACTTCAGGGTTGGACAATACCGTCGTCCAACCGTTATTAGCTTGTTGGTGAGCGCGTTGATAGCCTTTATGCGATACGAGATCCCAAATATTACTTTGAGAATGAGCAGGCATGCGGGCTGGATTCGTGTGGCTCATGCCATCACTCCAACCTGCTGGTTGAATACCTTTGTCGGCTAACATATTAGCGACACGTTCAATGAAATAAGCGCCAACATGATTGATATCAGTGACACCGTATTGGTTGCTCGCTATAAACGCTTGGCAAATAGGCGACTCAAGCCAAGCGCCTGCGGTTTCATCTGCACCGATATGATAGGTCTCTAACGGCTGCCCCGCTTGTTCATGTAACTTAGCGATTTCAGTAATCACTTTATCTATAAAACGGTAAGTTGACTCCATACAGACGTTTAATGTGTTGTCGTTGTAATACTGTACCGATGAATACTGTGTTGTATCGTTTGAGTCCGCTAATATGAACTCATTTGCCGCCTGTTTATCCGCTTTTGCCATCATATTTCGATAACGAACCTCCATCGATTTGATCGCTGCGCGTGAATGACCAGGCATGTCCATTGAAGGGATCACTTGAATTTGTCGAGCATTGGCGTACTTAATAATATCAATATAATCCTCTTTGCTATAGAAACCATTCACCTTAGTATCCGAAAAAGGCCCACTGCCTAGCTGTGGTAAAATACAACGAGTTTCAGACAAGTCGTGACAACGTTTACTACCAACATCGGTAAGTTCCGGTAAACCGTCAATTTCTAATCGCCATCCTTCATCATCGCCCATATGTAAATGCAGTTTGTTTAATTTATAAGCTGCCATTTGATCTAGCAAATCTAAAATAAACTGCTTACTGTGAAAATTACGAGACACATCAACGTGCATCCCTCGATAAACGTATCGAGGACTGTCTTTTATCTGCATAGGGTTAACGGTTAACGAGTCAATATTAAGTAATGAACTTAACGATGAAATACCATAGCTAAATCCACTAGCATTAGCGGCTTTAATGATCATATTTTGTTGATTAATAATTAACTCATGGCGATCTGTGCTTTGGTTATTGTCCTGAGATAATCGCTCGAATACTAACGGGACGCCTGCACTCGATTGCCTGACACCAATGCGCTCCAGGCGGGCTAATGCGGCTTGAATATCGTGCAGTTCAAGCTGCACATCGACCAGGTTTTGGCGACTAATATTAATACCTTGATGCAAGGATATCGCCTTGCCATTAGCAACAATAACTTGCGATTTGGGAGTCGGTAGTAATGAATCAACGCTTAAACTGGCATCGGCAGATACCGTATTATTTTGGGTAAACAGTATTTCCGGCTTAGCCCAGACTAATTTGTCTGTTGGGCTACGCTGATACTGTCTTTTAGCATCGGTAAATGCTTGAGCATAAGGTCGAACTTCCATATTGGTTTCAGGGTCTTGCTGTACACGAGTACTATTAATCACTTGCGGGGTCAGCTCTACACCTTGAGCATCGTTAGCCACAATATAGTAATTGGGCATGGCATCAGTTTCAGAGAGTTGCCACAATTCGCCACGAAAACGCAGTGTGTTGGCTTGTCCTGCATGAAAACCAGTAAAAGCGGCGGTCGGAGTTATTCGATGAAGATCACCTTTAATTTGCTCAATCGTAAACTCATCACTTAATACTGCTTGTACAGGTCGCATTTGGCTAAAGTAAATAGCCCAATCAGCTAGCAACATATCGTATGAACTGGTGAAATCAATCTCAGCAATAAAACAACGCTCAGTCGCTTTGGCACCTTCAGCACAGGCTTCGTCGGTTAAATTAGACACTAAGCGATATGTTACGCTCACGTCATCTGCAAATTTGGCTAAATCATCTTGACTCCAAGACTGCAAAGCCATTTTCGACATAGGCGCTGATGATTGTGGTGGTGTGCATGCGACTAAGTAGAAAGACATAATTATGGCACTAAACGTCCAAGTTGTTTTCATTGCGTCCTCGTTATCATGGAGAAGTACAGCTAATTTACCGTTATCGGTTTAGCTAACTGACATAATTTTTAGTGTCAGTTAGCCTTTATTTAATATCAGGTTACTTGCTTATTACCAGTAAAAAAGCTGGAACATAAATCGGTTAAGATATGCACCAGCCCATACTTTTTTCTTGGGAGAAAGTAAAAAGTATCTTAAGGGATAGTGATGATTCAACCTGAAGTGCCACTATCAAACATGAATGGGAGAGCTACTCCTCATCACGTTAAACTGTAACAACGTTACAACCGCCAATGACAACGCTGTCATACATAAGTTACCAATTTTAACCAATGAGATCCAGCTTTTTCACATTAGACGACAAAAACAAACACAATTATATTAATGACCATATATATCAATGCTTTAACAAAAAACCGGAGCGCCTTGATATACAAAATTCAACTTCGATTTATGACAAACATGCTTGTTACAAATAAGATAAGGCTCTGTACATCGTAAAATTCCCATAAACTCATAATCAAACTAAAGTTATCCCCCGCCGAATTTGTAGATTTGGCCTTTACTCCTGCTGAATATTATTTTTAACTAATGTTTTTGAATGTCGGTTAGTGTAGTTCGATAGGGGTTCATTATGCTCAGCGGCACAGATAAGACCAAAATGGCAAGTTTTATTGAGTTTTCTATTTTATGCAGCAGTTTTATTATTCATAACAGTACTCAAAAAATTATAATAAATGACTGTTACAACATTCAGTAAAGCCCATTATTAAGCAATACTATGTTAATGGTACTGCATTTTATCGCAGTCTAGTGACTGCTCAGTTATTTATTGGCATTAATGAATAGTGGCTATTTATCTGTTATTGAGGCGGAATGTTATACAAAGTAATCCATTGTAACTGCATGATAGTGAGTATGTGAGTATGTGAGTATGTGAGTATGTGCACCGTATCGTCAGTGATTTTAGAACCCGCAACAATGGTGGATATTGAGGTGTTTTTTTAATCCGTTAAGCTTAAGTAACTATTTCGTTTAGAATGATATTAACAGGCATTATCATGCTGACTTAACTAAGCATGTTATCTAAAAATGGCGCCATTTAGGCGCCATTTTTATAATCAGTTGACTAGCGGCCTAAGACTTCCATGCGCGCAAGTCGATTAACTTGATTTAACGAGCCGAGATGGCCATAAATAGGCCCTAAAATGCCACGTTTTTTTAGTTCTAAAAATGCCTCATCGGATAGCTGATTTAATTTTTGCTCGTCAATGAGATATAAGCCGTTAATATTACGTTTCTCGCCTGCAACATCTACGGTTAATGTTTGACTTACGAGTAATCCCTGCTCCGCTAAAAAGCCTAAAATGCCTCTTGTCGCTTGGTCTTGCTCATAATGGCTAATTAACTCTTGCTTACGAGCCTCTAAGAATGGGGTCTCTTTTTCCGATTCAAATAGCGCTTGGCCTTCAGTAGTGCTGACATCTTTAGACTGCTCACGAATACCAATCCACACTTTGTCTTTTACGTCTGGATTCAACACTAAGCCAAGCGGATAGTCACGGATTACGGCAGGAATATATAAGCCTAACCACTTACCGTCTTTTACACTTAGGTTTTGGCCGGGTTTAAGACCGAGCATTGCCACCGATTGAAACTCACCGGTGTCACTATTTTTAACAAATACAATGGGGTACTCTGTCGCAGCACGGCCAATTTCATGCAAGGTCACAGGCACAATATGTTGTTCTGCTATATGTGTGTAATCACTAGGAACTATTTTGAGATCACTGTGTTTAGCTGGGTCGAGTAGAGTAATTTGGTTGGACATCTTGGCTCCTTTGGGTGCGGCTCTGTGCAGGTAATCGCGACGATAGATAAAACGTTCACAGGTTGGTTATAACCTGTTTACAATAAATTAGTATTGAAACTACCAAGTTAACCAATTTTTACAAGCACGAATATAACGATTTTGCGCTTTAACTTACCACTTGCTTAAATATCCACCAGCAAATAGATTTGTCATCATATTTTCTGCAGACCATATTGATGTATTTTACTGAGTAACTCTCGGTGAGCAGGTAAATGTTGGCATAACTGTTCGCTGTGCCGCCGAATCCTTGCTGCATGCTGTTTAGCGAGCACTAATGAGGACTCAGACATTGTTTTCTTGTATGTCAAAAATTTCATGCCATACAATACATAGAGGTAATTTTCTACATTGAACACTTCAAACTTAGAAAATAGGTCTTCACTCAAGGGCACATACTCTTGCCATAACGCCAGTTTGTTACTTAATCCTGCCGGGATAGTCTGTGGGTCGCGATTATCTATCCAAAAATCTGAATCATGACGATCAGAAAGACAATAATGCATTTTGGCAAACTCAACGACCCGTTCCCATGCATACGACATAGTCTGATTAAATCGCTCGGATAAACTTTCACATTGGCTACTATCACTAGGAAAACGACTTGCCAAGTAACCTGCTGCAAAATCCGTTAGCATGATTGATGTTGCCTCTATGGGCTCTAAAAATCCTTGAGCCAAGCCTAAAGCGACACAGTTCTTAGCCCAAAACTGTTTACGGTAACCCACTTTCATTGGAATAGTGCGATACGAGTATTGATCTAATTGGCCACTGAGATACCGATTGAGCTTTTGTTCGGCTTGCTCATCATCGAGATGAGCACTTGAATACACTAACCCTACCCCACGGCGATTTGATAAAGCGATATCCCATATCCAACCAGCTTGATGAGCCGTTGCCTTAGTATAAGGGGGAATAATGGCATCAGGATCAGTTGGCACTTGCACAACAACGGCTTTGTTCACAAATAGCTCCTGAGATTTATCCACAAACGGAACCTTCAGTGCTTTTGCTAATAAGATTGAATCAAAACCACTGCAGTCGATATAAAAATCAAATTCCTGCTCTCCACATTTATCTAAAACCAATGATGCAATACTACCATCGAGGTGCAAACGGGTATCGATCACATTGGCTTTAACATGATTAACCGCAAATTTCTGTTTGGCATTTTCAGCTAACAACAAAGCAAACTTTGCTGCATTTAGATGATAAGCATAACCTTGTACGGCCTGATATTCTGGGGTTGTAATTAATTTAGGGGCAAGGTTTGCTTCGCAAACGTCAAATTGACTGGAGACTAACTGACTGTAAGCATCACTGGGATTTTGTAGCCATAACGAAGATAGATCATCTCCCATTGAACTCGGAGGGTCAAAAAGATGATGATAAAAATTATCTCTGCCATGACGATGACTATCAAGCCAATTTTGAAACTTAATCGACTGCTTAAATGTCACATCACAACGGGTAATAAACTCGGTTTCACTGATGCCAAAACTTTGTAATGTTTTACGGATCGTCGGTACGGTTCCTTCACCAACACCAATAGTTGGAATATCAGGGGACTCGATCAAAGTAATAGTAATATTTTGATTAAATAGCGCTTTTGCAAGATGATTGGCCGCCAACCATCCCGCAGTTCCACCACCAACAATCGCAACTGATTGAATTTTCATATCACCTCTTAATCCAATAAAAAGCCCGGCAAATGCAGGGCTTTTAGTATATGACTCAATTAATCTATTAGATTAGAAACGGAATGCGACACCCACTTTATAGCGAGCTTCACCTTCAAAGCTCCACACTGGGTAGTCTGCTTTAAACTCAGCAATCACTTCAGAGTCTAGTGGTGCAACACCTGTTTGGATGCTGTCTTCTTCGGTTAAGTTAACAGCTTCAAACGTTATATCCATCCAATCTGTCACGCTGTATGTTGTGCTTAAATCAAGTGTGCCATAGTCTTCATGTTGACGGTTACCATAGAAGCCAGGTAATTCACGCATCATGTATTCGCTGCGCCAGTTATAGGCCAAGCGGGCTGAAAATGCATCCATCTCATAGTAACCGACTAAGTTAACTGTATGCTTAGACGAATCAGAGAACACACCCACTTGATCAGGATAGTTTTCTGCAGGAGAACCTGCATCTGCATAAGTATAGTTAATAGAGTAACCTAAACCGTTTTCATATGAATCTTGAAGTTGCAATTCAAGACCTTCAATACGACCACCGGTAGCATTGTATTTTTCACTTACCGTCCAGCAGTCATATACACCGACTCCACAAGCACTTTGGCCTTGAGCAGCAAGGTCATTATCGTTAATACCGATTTGTTGGTTTAACTTTTGACGAGTTGAAATGAATGAACTTACATCTTTAATAAAGTAAGTTGCTGCAGCTAAACCTGAATCACTGAAATACCACTCTAAACTTAAGTCGGCTTGAGTTGCTTTAAATGGGTCTAATGAAACAGAACCACGGTTAAGCTTCTCGTTACCAGGAGTACCATCGTTTAAACCCGGTAATGTTGACGTAGCAAATAGCTCTGCATAGTTAGGACGAGACATTACCTGTGATGCAGAAGTACGTAAAATCAGATCTGGAGCTAAATCAAACGCGACGTTTAAGCTTGGTAACACATCACTGTAACTAGCAGAATCTGTTGATGTTGCATCAGCAAACTGACCTGTAGAACTGAGTGCATAGTAGTCAGATTCAATGTCGGTAGAGATATAACGTAAACCAAAGTTACCACGAATGCCTTCAGACTCGAAGTTAGCCATTGCATACACTGATAGGTTTTTCTCGTTCAATGTACCGTAACCAGACTTGTCACGAGTAAAACCGTTAATTGCCGCTTTAGCATCGTTAATCATGTTATCAAAGTTTGGCTTAGGCAAAGTAAAACCAGCACCCGAGCTCATTGTGCCGTCAAAATAATAAGAGGCATCATGAACGGCGATATCACCAACGATTGCTGCATCAGTTTGTTGAGTCACATCGTGGTCAGCATAACGAATACCTGTTTTGATTGACGAAATAGCCCCTAAATCTGTTGGCACTGTCACATCAAACTGGGCATAGGTTTCTTCGTCGGTATTAGGCTGTTTCTTTAATGCCCAACCCGCGCCAGATAATTGGCCATTGTAGTCTTCAGCACTAAAGTTTTTATTAGCAATATCGATGTCAATGATATTGCCCGTTGCATCATAGTGGCCAGCAAAATCTGAAGGCTTACCGATTGAGTTACCGTAGTTAGAGGTTAAACTGGTACCACCATCTGCCTTGGTATTACCGATACTACCTTCAATTTTGAAATTTTCATTATCATAAGCGAAATTGAAATCAAGGGTATCAGAAGTCATTTCAGCTTCTCGAGCCCAAGTTTGGTTCCAAGCGAAAGCATCCACACCAGTATGAGTAATATCTGTACACACACCCGCAGCGTTAGTTTGATTACAAGTGCTAACACCTTGCTGAGTTGGGAATAAGAAAATGGATGTGTTGGCATTATCAGCCTTTAGACTTAAACCTGTGTAGGTTAAGCCAAACTCTAATGCATCATTAGCACGGTATTGCGCGGCGACGTTTAACGCAGTGCGTTCACGGTCTTGTTGGAAGGTAGAAGGAACAATTTCACCCCAACCTAGCAAGGTTTCAATACCATTACGCTGATACTGGGTGTTCGCACCAGCACCAGAGATTAAGAAACCGAAGTTTTCGTTTTCATTTTTCCAGCTATATAGGCCAGATAATTCAGGATCAGTTTCTTCTGAAATCGTGCCATAGTCACCTTTGGCACTTAAAAATACTGTGTTTGACTCTAAGTCTAATGGCTTACGAGTCTTAACGATTACCGTGCCACCGATACCACCTTCAGGTAAATCAGCTTGCGAAGATTTATACACTTCGATACCACTGATCATTTGCGGTGGTAGTAACGAATAGTTAAAACTACGGTCAATGGCTTGCTGATCAAACCAACCAGTAGATGCAACTGAATGTCCGTTTAACAATGTGCTAGTCAATTGGCTCGAGGCACCACGAATAGACACCTGCTGACCTTGACCAAACTGGCGGTTTACTGCAACCCCAGGGATACGACCTAATGACTCACCGACATCGCCATCAGGAAACTTACCAATATCTTCTGCCGTTACTGAATCCACTACAGAATTAGCAAAACGTTTTTCGTTAATTGAAGCTTTCATGGAGGCACGCATCCCACGAACTTCAATTTTTTCAATGTTATCATCAACAGTAATTTCTTCTGCTGCAATAGCACCCACTGCCCCAAATCGGCATTGGTCTCTTGAATAATTAAATCTAACAGCTCATAAGTATATTGATAGCGTCGATCACTTTCTGAGACAGAGTGATTTATAACGAACTTGTCCGCTGAACAAGCATAAGGGAGATAAACTAGGTTACATAGACTTAGAAAAAGTAAATACACACACAAACGCAGTAAATTAAAATCCATATTAACTCTCTCGTTTTTAAAGCCAGTCCTATTTATTTCATGCAAATACTACGGTTAGACAATAGTGAATGTTAGCTTAATTACTCAACAATAGCAGGTGTAACGAAAACTTTTTAATTTTATGACGTTATGGGCGTTAAAGTTTGCAGCGTCTTCCAGGCGGCATGGTATTTAGCCATCCGCTCAAGATCTTTTGCATCAATAACCTTTAAACGTAAAATATTGATATTATCCTCAATATCAGCGATTTTAACTTTGACCGCCAATGGATTAGCGGTAACGCGATTGATAAATTGATGGTAACTTTCATCACCGCTCTTAGATAACAATTGCACTGCGTTTACTACATCTAATGGGATACCTTCTTCCAGGAGATACTCAGCAGTATAATCAGAATCTTCTATAACATCGTGAAGCAAGGCAACAGCCATTTCGTATTCAGTATCCATTTTGGCCATGACCCTAAGTGGATGAAGAATATATGCTTTCCCTGCCTTATCTTGTTTCCCCGAATAAGCTTGTAAAGCGATTGCTAATGATTTCTCAATGATGTTCATAATTTCTCTTTAGGGTTAATCATTTATCCTTAGAAGCACCAGATAATATCTGTTTATCTTTGGTAGCAAATCAACAGTAAATAACGTTGTTTATTTGATAATATTAACGTTGCACAACCAGCCACTCATGCCGTACGACCGTCACTTTAAATAATAGTCCAAGCCATTACTTAGTGGTTATATTTCGATGGTTCAAATCGATAATGCCTAGCCATGTCATAATCAAAAATCAATTTTAGGCGCAAAACCAATATAATGAACAATCATAGGATTACCGGTTGTAGCGTCAACCTGAGCGATAACCATATCAATATGAGGTAAATTCTTTGGCAATATCCAAGTAACAATATCGCCAACAGCATAAGCAGAATCATGAGCCCTAATGGTTAACGATTTACCATGCCTTTTAAAGAACGTCTGCAAATGAGCAGCACGTCGCTGGTGTATATTTCTATCTGGAGAATTGAGAGCCCAAAGTCTTTGAGAAGGATAAAGAGAAAAGTGTATGCCTATCTTGGTGCACTAGTTTGTTGTAAATCAGTACCAATTCCTTGGTAAACTCGAATAATCATATTTGTGCATACACAGATATTTTAGCTACATCACCATTGAGATAATGGTATTAAGATATAAGAACCGTCATACAAAATCTGCTGGGGTGTTCTATTAAGCAAACTCGAGACAATATCGTGATGAAAGTCTACTGCATGAATTACTGGACTAAAAAATAACATATAAAACAGTGCTGACTGTCTCATTAGCCATCCTTAGAATATAACATTCACCTATCTGCTAAACCCTGAAAACCTATACGACTAAGCCAGACCAAACATATTTACACTCACGTATACAGCAAGCTTTGTACCCGCTAACGGATCACTTCGATTTTAACGTCAAGAAGACCTGTAGATACATTGCCTATACTACTAAAAGCCGACTTAGAAAGATCAATGATGCGTCCTTTAACAAACGGACCACGATCATTGATTTTGACGGTAACACTTTTACCATTATTAATATTGGTGACTTTTACATTTGAACCGAATGGTAAATCTTTATGGGCTGCTGTTTTTTGATTGTGGCGATAGAGATCACCGCTAGCCGTTTTCTTATTTTGGTATCTATCTGCATAATGTGAGGCTTGGCCAGACTCAGTAAAACCGATCCAATTGCCACCAACATCAGCCGGCATCGAAGAACAGCCTGCCAACATAATGGAAAACGTTAAAAACTGAAATTTTCGTGAAATAGCGACCATGGTTTGTCTTTTTAGTGTGTTCACATAACGAGCCGACTAAATTACTCGTTTTCTTGTAATTTAATAATGTCAGAAACACTAACTGACTTTGAATAATGATTCAAATGAAACCGTTATTTTGATTACAGTCTGTTGATCTCTCAAAGTTGTTTTGGCAAAGAATCGTTGGCCCATAACCATAACAATGAGTGATAAAACTGAGACTTTTTGGTGGCGTTATGCCGTTAAAAAGCCGATAACGCAGTAAAAATGGCTAATAAAAAACACCTTGTCAGTGACCTAACAAGGTGTTTTATATCTGCAATCAACTAGTGTACTAACACCAGAGTGCCAGGGTTACTCTTTGTATTTTAAAGTACCATCGGCTTTGATTTCGTCATACCACACATTATGATGTTGTGAAGCCCAGTTCTCGTCACAATAGCCCGATAACATGCACTCCATTCCGCCCTCACTGAGTACGGTTCCCATCCAAATATGCACTATGGTAAATGCGATTAAGATCGTCGCACTAAGACCATGTATCAACAAAGCGAGCATCGACAGTTCACGCGGCAAATCCAGTGTCGGAAACACTAACATAATACCGCTTAGACTGATGCTTAGACCAAAAATAGCTAAGGTCCAAAACCACATTTTTTCACCCGCATTGGCAAAACCACTGTCTGGGTGTTTGCCTTTAAACGGACCAAAGTTAATGTAGCCGCCAACCACTAAAAACCATTTCAAATCATACATCTTGAAAAATTGTAGTGGCATCCATTTGATGATACATGCTAGCCAAGACACCATAAAAATGGGGCTAGACCAATCATGGGCAAATTTACTGAAGGCTATAACCCCTGCCCATATACCGTCTCCGACATATGGGGCTAAGAGATGTCGCCCAAGCATAATAATCACACCTGTTAGCATCATGGTTAGGCAAGATACTGCCATAATCCAATGTAACCAACGATCGGCTGTGCTCCAACGAAGTACCATTTTTCCTGAAAAGCCCTTACTTAATCTTGATGGACCATTGACTAAGTAAAACACTAAAAAGGCCCCAAAAACCCCCACTATGGCTAAGCCAAGTGCTGGTTTTAGGTAAGTATTTCGCAATATTTTGCCTTCATTACCCGATACATTAATCAGAACATCAGCATCAAGGCCTTTGTCTGTACTGTATCCGGGTTCGCCAGCTTTTACTGCGCGCCAGAGATCTGCATCACTGGTTTTAGACTTTGCTTGTTGCTGACTTGATTGTTCATCGGCGGCATAAACCGTCGATGTAACCAACCCCAATCCCATACACAGAACCAACAGAGCAAACATCCTGCGCAGTGATTTGTTTAACGTTAAAGTTAACATTGTCACTCCTTATATGACTGCGAAAATTATCGCAGCCATTGCTCTGGGTTAAACCATTTCACCTGTTTTAGGATTGTAGCCCCAAATCACATTTGGATTACCGCGTGCAGCCATACGTTGACGATAAATATCAGACACTATGCCTGCATCACCGGCCAACAGAGCTTTGGTTGAACAAAGCTCAGCACACATTGGTAATTTGCCTTCAGCAATACGGTTTGAGCCATATTTGAGACGCTCGGCTTCTGAATGATCTTCTTCTGGGCCACCAGCACAGAAAGTACACTTATCCATTTTACCGCGACTACCAAATGCAGTCTTTTTAGGGAACTGCGGCGCGCCAAATGGGCAAGCATAAAAGCAATAGCCACAACCGATACAAGTATCTTTGTTGTGGAGCACAATGCCGTCTTCGGTACGGTAGAAACAGTCGGCCGGACAAACAGCCATACATGGTGCATCGGTACAATGCATACATGCTACTGAGATTGACGCTTCTCCTGGTTCACCATCATTAAGCGTTACCACGCGGCGACGCTGAATACCCCACTCTAAAGCAGAGTCGTTTTCGTTTTTACATGCTGTGACGCAACCGTTACACTCGATGCAGCGTTTGGTGTCACACAGAAATTTCATGACTGCCATAATGGCTTATCTCCTCATCAAGTGTTTAGGCTTTGCTTATCTGACACAAGCTAGACTTGGTCTCTTGCATTTGCGTTACGACATCATAACCATAGGTCATTACGGTATTGGCAGATTCACCAATCACATAAGGCACTGTGCCTTCTGGGTAGTTTTTGACCAAACTCTTGCCTTCAAATACACCAGCAAAATGGTATGGCATAAAACATTCACCCGCAATAACACGCGGTGTCACCATAGCCTTAACAGTAATTTTGGCACCTTCTGGGCTATGAACAAACACGTCATCACCATCACGTAAACCGCGATCAGCAGCATCTGCTGGGTTGATCTCGATAAACATTTCTTGCTGCAGTTCTGCAAGCCATGGGTTTGAACGGGTTTCTTCACCACCACCTTCGTACTCAACCAAACGACCAGTAGTTAATGCCATTGGGAAATCAGTAGCAAAATCCTTGTCTTGAATCGTTTTATAAAGTGTTGGTAGACGCGCTACCATCCGATCTTCATAGGTTGGGTATTTAGCCACTAAGTCACGACGAGGCGTGTATAACGGTTCGCGATGTAATGGAATATCATCAGGGAAGTTCCATACGATACAACGCGCTTTAGCGTTACCGTAAGGAATACAACCATGCTTGATTGCCACACGCTGAATACCGCCAGAGATATCAGTTTTCCAGTTTTTACCTTCAGCTTTAACTTTTTCGTCTGCTGTTAGGTCATCCCACCAGCCAAGCTGTTTTAGCATGTCGGCAGTAAACTCTGGGTAACCATCTTGAATTTCAGAACCTTTTGAGAAAGAACCTTCCGCAAGAATATTATTGCCGTTATGTTCAACACCATAACGTGCACGGAAGTTACCACCACCATCTTTAACTTCACGTCCGGTGCGATACAAGATTTGAGTACCTGGATGTTTCTGCTCTGGTGTACCCCAACATGGCCAAGGTAAACCATAGGTTTCGCCTTTAGCTGGGCCGCCGGGTGCTTCCAGCGAGTTAACGTCAAAGGTGCCCCAATTTTCTTGGTGCATTTTCAAACGTTCAGGGCTTTGGCCTGTATAACCAATAGTCCACATACCTGTATTAAATTCACGGGTAATGTCTTCTATTAATGGCTCATCACCATTGACCTTGATGTGCTTACAGAATTGGTCCTCTACGCCCCATTTTTTAGCCAATTTATACATGATTGTATGATCAGGTAATGACTCAAATAATGGTTCAATAACTTGCGAACGCCACTGTAAAGAACGGTTAGAAGCCGAAACCGAACCATAGGTTTCAAACTGAGTTGCCGCAGGCAATAAATACACTCCATCTTGGCGCTCGTGCATTACTGCAGCCATAGTTGGAAATGGATCGACGACCACAATGGTATCCATTTTGTTTAGCGCTTCACGCACTTCACGACCACGGGTTTCAGTGTTAACTGACTGCCCCCAAAAGAACCCCAGACGAATATTGTCTTTTTGAGCAATCTTGGTTTTGTCTTCTAACACACCATCGTGCCAACGCGAACAAGGAATACCCGCTGATGTTTGAGGTGATTGACCTAAGTATTCACCTTGGTCAAAACGCTCGGTGATCCACTTAGGTTCCAGATCCCACACATTGGCCCAATGATCCCATGCACCAGAGGTTAAACCGTAATAACCTGGTAAGTTATCAAATAATAAACCAAAGTCAGTCGCACCCTGTACGTTATCGTGACCACGGAAAATGTTCGTTCCGCCGCCTTCGATACCCATGTTGCCAAGGGCAAGCTGTAAAATACAATATGCGCGAGTGTTAGCATTACCAATATGATGCTGAGTACCACCCATACACCACACGATAGTGCCTGGCTTAGTTTCTGCCATCATTTTCGCAACACGGTACATTTGAGCTTTTGGCACACCAGCAATATGTTCAACTTCTTCTGGAGTGTATTTTTTCACTTCTTCTTGAATACGTTCCATGCCGTATACACGTTGAGAAATGAACGAATCATCTTGCCAGCCATTTTCGAAAATGTGCCATAACAAACCATAAATAAATGGAATGTCGGTACCTGGACGAATATGGACATACTCATCAGACTTAGCTGCTGTTCGGGTAAAGCGTGGATCAACAACGATGATTTTGGCACCGCGTTCTTTACCAATCAAAATGTGTTGCATCGCCACAGGGTGAGCTTCACATGGGTTAGAACCAATAAACATCATGCATTTTGAATTGCGGATGTCGTTAAACGAGTTAGTTTGCGCACCGTAGCCCCAAGTGTTTGCAACACCGGCTACCGTGGTAGAGTGACAAATACGAGCTGAGTGATCGACATTGTTAGTGCCCCACATCGCTGCTAATTTGCGATACATATAAGATTGTTCATTGGAAAATTTAGCACTACCCATAAAGTAAACGGAATCAGGACCAGACTCTTGACGAATCGACTCCATTTTGTCGCCCACTTCATTAATAGCTTGTTCCCATGATAGACGTTTCCACTTACCGCCTTCTAACTTCATCGGATACTTTAAGCGTTTTTCACCATGACCATGCTCGCGCAATGCAGCGCCTTTGGCACAATGACCTCCTTGGTTAAATGGATGGTCGAACGCAGGCTCTTGCCCAGTCCATACCCCATTTTGAACTTCAGCATAAACACCACAACCTACTGAACAATGAGAACAAATTGTCCGTTTTATCTCGGTTGGAGCATCATGTGGGACATCTTTAGCTTCTGCTTTACGCATCATACCTGCGCCAAGCATTGAAGCCGCTGCAATACCACCCGTCGCCAAACTGGCAGACTTGAGGAATTGACGTCGGTTAAGACCTAGGCCTGGCTTTTCAGCTTTGGTGGCCGTGTCTGTTTTGCGGGTTAATCGCATCACACACTCTCCTTTGTTATTTGCTTAACGATGCATAATAATTACGAATATGCTCTGTTTCGCGATAGTTAGTGCCCGTAGGCTCTTCTGCAGACGGTTTAGTGACTTGGGCAAGTGCAGGTGCACTAACACTAGCCACAGCACCTGCCGCTGTGCCGAGCGCTAATGCTTTTAGCATTTGGCGGCGACCCATGTCGGAAGCTTGCTTTTTCATATTGTCTCCTTGTTGATAAAAAGATGAGGCAAAATAAGCCATCACCCGGTTTAGTTAATTTGTACAACGTCTTGTTCAAGCGGATCTAAGTCAGCACTACCTGGACAATTCACCGGAATATTTAAACTCAGTTGTTCAAATTCATTGGCCTCAGCGGTAAAAAACGCTTTAGCTAATTGTGCAACGCTTTGATAAAAATGAGCACTAGGCGTGTTGGCTAAGTTGTCACAAAAACGCATAATCCAACTACCAATATGACGTTGATAAAACGCTAATTGGCGATAACCTGGTGCTTCTAAAATTAAGCAGCCCATGACTTCACATAATGCCGCAACATGATCTTCTGGCTCTTTAACGTTTTCTTCACGTTCAAAGCCAAGTTGCATCAGGTCGCCGCGCAATGCAGCTAAGGGTTTATCCATTAACGAGCCGGTCATAAACCAACTACCGTATGGCATAATTTCGCCACTGCCTACACCCAAGAAAATAGCAAAGTATTCATCTTCTAAGGTGTTGGTATCACTGTTTGCTGCAGCGAGTTTTAACGCATTCCATGCTTGACTCATGGTATTGCCATCCTCGGCCTCTACCTCTAAATCGGCTAAGAACGCTAATAATTCAGCACTAGGTTGGCGGCGTAACAACGCTGCCAGTAACTGATATATATCGGCTCTTAACTGATCATTCTCACTTACTTGTCTTCCTGCTTCGGTCATAAGAGATCTCTTATTGCAATTGCTTTTCTGGATCGTCAAGGATGTCTTCAAACATGTCTTTTACTCGGCAGTCGCCACACATTTTCAAACGCTCAATATTGGCGCTAAACGCACTATGGGCGCCGACCATTTCTACCATTTTGTGTATCATTGATTGAGTTGCAAATTCACTACCACATCGAATACATTCAAATGCAGGTTCTTCTTTTAATACTTGAACGTGTTGTCTTGCTGACTGATTAAAATTAATTTGTGGTATTAAGCTAATCACGTTTTCGGGACAAGCGGCTTCACATAACCCACATTGCACACAATCTTGCTCAACAAACTTCAGTGCCGGAGCATCACCGCCATCCTTCAAAGCTTGGGTTGGGCATGTTGAGACACATGACAAACATAAGGTGCACTTGTCGCTGTTGATACTCACCATACCGTATGGAATATTCGCCATAACGAGCACATCATCAACGGCTGCGGCTTGACTATTGAGGTGGTCAATCGCTTGAAATATGATGCTGCGTTTTACATTAGTATTAGGTTCTGCTGCCGTTAACATCATCGGCATAATCACAGGCCAAGTTAAGCTGACCGCGAGTGCATCATCTAGCTGACTTAGATCTGACGGAGTAATTAAGCGGATCCGTTGAGGCTGGCCCATTTGGTCGAGAATACGATTAGCTAATGCAGACTCACCTTTGAGCATTTGCAGTAATGTCGGTGCTGTTGCTGGTGTTTGTAAGATCAAAATTTCACGGGCACCATTGGCTAATGCCGCTAACCAATGATCTATGCTCGCTACGGTTATTTCTTCCATTGCGACGGGTAACACATCACCGCTTAATTGCTCCGAAATCAATTCAGCGCCAGCTTCATTATCATGAAACAAGATAACCGGGGCGGTTTGGGCTTCTTCACGATAGCGGCTGATAAGCTTTTCAAGGTAAGTATGCAACGATGCTGGGGTCGGTAAATCATAGCTCAGTGCACCTGTTGGGCATGTATTGGTACAGCTGCCGGCTCCATGACAAAGGTAAGGATCAATTTCAATCTTATGCGCTATACTGCTAATTGCATCCGCAGGACAAAAATTTAAACAACGATTACAACCGTTTAGACCATGTTTGTCATGGGCACAAATATCACTATTAACCCGAACATAACGTGGTTTATCAAACTCTCCTATTAACTCTGGGATATTGGCAATAGCATCAGCGAGTAATGCAGAGTCTTGGCCAACATAAAAGTAACCTGGAGGAAGCATTTCTAGATTAATACAGGGACTGTGGCTTAAATCGAGCACGATATCAAAATGCGCTTGACGGATAGCAACCACGCTTAAATCTGTAATCCCAGTATCACCTTCAACTTTGACCTGAAACTGGCCTAGAAAACCTTTAACACTGGTCAATTTATTGTAGTAACTTTCGACATCAGCCGCCGCATTCATCACGGCTTCAAGATGGACTTCATCTTGGCTAGTGATCGCTTCATTGGCTAAAATTACTCGACTTGCCATAGTAGACAATTTGTCCGCCGCTAAACGTGCCAGATCTTCAGGCCCAATAATGAGCACATGCCCCTGGGTAGTATAACTAACGGTAGGCGGGATTAAATTTTGCAAAATCTGCGTCTTCGCCATCACCTGTTGTCGTGCTTGTTTCAGCTGTGGCTGGTTTTTTCTGATACTCATTGCGTTCCCAATTCTCGGTTTTTATACCTCATTAACAGTGATAGCTCAGTTCACTGTTCACGCTTATTGCTGATCGTATAACTAGTTGTAAATCTTTACATAACGGCTTTCATCTAGGTCACATCATCAGTGACTGCTGTTATTACGCTTTCGCCTCATCACTGGCGACAGCTTGCTTTATCAGGTCATCATTGTGACAAAGCGGTTGCTCTTGTGGCGATATCGCCGCGGTTTGTGGTTCATCCTCTGGCTTATCTGCATCCGTTGAAGCAATAGACTCCTCTTCGGAAATCGCTCTGGTTTGCTCAGAAAGTTCGGTTTCTGCCAAATCGGTTGGGGCTAAATCCGTTGGGGCAAGTTCTGTTGCAGATAAATCAGTCGATACGGCCTCTGGATCTAATTCAAGTTCTGGCGGTTCTTTTTTAATGACATAACGAAATACTTTACTGGCTAACTCAGCGGATACATCTGCTGACAATAGCGGTTGATTGGTATAATCCAGCGCATATTCGATAAGCCCATCAATGTGACCATATTGCGGCTGTTTCCATAAGGCTCTTAACGCTGCGGCTTTAGTGGTTGGATCAACACTTTTAGCCATAAAACGAGCAAAACTACCGCCGACTTCAATGGTACTGGGATCGGGTAACGGTTCAGACTCTGCCACCTCATCAGCATCTATCACGTTATTATCTTGGTCGACTTCCGCTGTTAGTATGTTGAAGTCATCAGGTTTTTCTCGTGCATGTTGCAATAATTCTTCTTGCTCAGCCTCTTCAGCAACCCGTTGACGTCTAATCTCCCAACGGTTAAGAAGACCTTTTGTGTTATCGCTCATTGGATTTTCCCGGAGTGATTTGCACTTGGACCTTCATTTTTACGACGATTAACATGCTTGCGTCGATGAGCACTGATCTCAACCTCGCCATGACGAGTGATAAATGCTTCTATCCAGCACGCAATTGCACTGGGCATAGGAATATTAAGCACGGGTGTATCAGATTCAAGGCAACCTGCACTGACATGTTGGTCGGCAGAGATCATTGCTGGCACCCAGGTACCGTCAATCAGTTCATCACAAACGATATAGAGCGTTGAATTATCCATATCGAGATTAATACGATAACTACCTCGTTGATCTTTATATAATTCAAGTGGTATTAAGACAGAGTTTTCAGGCTGCGGTTGTGTTGCAGGAACCATTTGGTCAAGTTCCCAGCGAACCGATGCCCAGCGCCCTACTTGGATTGGCACCTTTTTGAGTGAAACATACATCGGCCAAATCGTGTCGGTGTGTTGCATGGTAATGCTTACCTCTGACATGAAAGTGTGTATTGAAATACACTTGATTTGATTATTTATTAAAGTAAAAGCAAAAATAGTGCCAACTAAAAAGTAAATTAACTTTGAACTAGATCCCTAAATCCTTCATAAGGATAGGACAATATGTCCATAGTGTCATTTTAGATGGGACATAAATACGCGGCAAAAATATTGAATTTGTAAAGATTTGCGCTAGATCACGCTTAGGCAAGTCGTTTTCAGTTTCGGGAATAATAATTGCTATGCTTTCTAATGTTGAAGCAAGTAAATGCTGCCGCTCAGTCCATCAATTAAAGACCCATTAAGAGGCTATCTCACTTATGACTCAATCTGTTTCAGCCACATCTTTAACGCGCGATGCGATAAAGTTTGTTAAAACTAATACTCAAGTACCACTGACCATTGCAGTTAAAGCTGTTAACGAACAAGGCGTAATCGTCGATAAATTTGTTGCCTGTGAACGCCCATTAACTGTCTATTTAAATTGGCGTCCGATTGTGACCTTGATGACATTAGGCGCAAAACCTGAGTCATTAACCCTTGGTTATTTAAAAAACCAAGGGTTTATTAGCGATTTAAGTTTATTAGAGTCAGTTATTGTTGATTGGGATGTCAGTTCTGCTGCGGTGATCACCAAAGAAGTATCCGAAGATATTGAGCAGAAACTAGCCGAAAAGACAGTTACGTCCGGTTGTGGTCAAGGCACTGTTTACGGAGGATTTTTACAAGGATTAGATGACATAAGTTTACCTACTCCATCGCTGACACAATCGACTATTTATCATCTGCTCAGCAATATTAGTGCTTACAATGAAACCTATAAAAATGCAGGTGCAGTTCATGGTTGTGGAATATGCCAAGATGAGAAAATTTTAGCCTTCGTTGAAGATGTAGGACGCCATAATGCCGTCGATACTTTAGCAGGCGATATGTGGTTGGATCAGCAATCAGGACACGATAAGATTTTCTATACTACCGGTAGGTTAACATCAGAAATGGTGATCAAAGTCGCCAAGATGGGCATACCAGTATTACTGTCGCGCAGTGGCGTGACTCAAATGGGTTTAGACTTGGCTAAGCAAATGGGCATCACCTTAATCGCTCGCGCCAAAGGCAGACATTTTCTGGTGTATCACGGCTGTGAGACCATCACATTTGATGCCATCAAAGATTAACGCCGTAATGTAGACCATTGTTGACGTAACGCTGGGGTTAAAAAACTCCACGCTAAAATGCGTGTGGCTTTATTACCTTGTGTCATCTCAATGGTTTTTACCTCAACAGCGTTTACCTGTTTGAGTAATTGATAACAAGGTTTAAGGTTTTCTGACTTTGATACCAATGAGGTAAACCATAGCACTTGGCTGGCATAGTCGCGGCTTTGTTTAATCATGTTGGCCAAAAATTTCTGCTCACCACCATCACACCATAACTCGGCTTTTTGACCGCCAAAATTAAGCGTAGGCTTAACTTGGCTCACGGCGAGTTGACTTGATTGTTGGCCATGCTTTTTCTGCTGGCTTTTAGCTAAATTGGTGACTTTACGTAATGTACCTGCCGATGCTTCAGCCAAAGAGCTATGAAACGGTGGGTTACACAAGCTGACATCAAACCGTTCATCTGCGCTAATGATACCCTTAAATATATGCTCGGGTTGTTGCTGTAACCTTAACTGTAAATAAGTTGAAATTTGCGGATTTTGTTGGGCGATCTGGTCCACATTGTCGATAGAAACAGGGTCAATATCCGATGCGACAAATTGCCAACCGTAGCTTTGAATCCCTAATAATGGGTAAATACCATTGGCACCCGTACCAATATCTAAGCAACGAATACTCGCCCCTTTAATTACCTTGCCATTAACGGCCAATAAATCAGCAATGTAATGCAAATAATCAACACGACCAGGCACTGGCGGACAAAGATACCCATTAGGAATATCCCAACCTCGGATATTGTACTCACTCAATAATAAAGCGGTATTGAGACATTTTACCGCGTGAGGGTCGGCAAAATCGATAGAGGCGTTACCGTAAGGATTTGGACGAACAAAAGCGGCCAACTCGGGCACTGCGATTATCAGTGCGTCAAAATCATACCCCTGTTTATGGGCATTACGCGAATGCAACGCTTTTGACAGCACAGGTTTACTGGACGCTGCTGAGGCGGAATGTCTTTTAACAGCAGGCTTGTTTGGCGAGCGCTTAGTCATATCAGGATTTGCTCGCTGCAACTGCGTTATTGAACGAGCCATTAATCATATAAATATTTAGTAAAGAGTAAGTTAACCACAATAGGACGACCGACTTCTTGTTCCATTAAGCGGTTAATCATCTCATAGCATTCACGGCGAATTTCCTCACGTCCAGATAAGGATTTAACCTTTTCTTCCGATTGATTACCTAAAATCTCAACGATGGCCGAGCGAAGCAAAGGATCGTGATGCTCTAAGCTCATTAAATCATTAGGATCTTTTACCATCAATTCAACACTAATTTTAACAAAACCTAACTTTTTACGATTAGAAATATAGTTAGTAACAATATCAGGCTCAAAGCCATAATATGCATAATCTTCAACAGCAGGCTCATCTGCAGCATGGACATTAAATGCCAAACAACACAGCATAACTAACGTTGAAACCAATTTTTTCATAGTGAGATAAACTCCGTCGATGTGGAACGTTACTTAAATTAAGCTATATTGCTCACTCCCTTAGGAGTGTTTGCTCATCTTTGACATGATAGACTACTGCCGTTGACATATATTGTAACGAGTTTTAAATGAATGTGACCAGTACTAGCTTTCCTTATGGTGAATCAATTCATTGGTTTTCGCCACAAAAAATCGACTCATTGCCCCACAGCCAACTTAAAGACTGGTTATTAGCGACCGGAAGTTTAACCAAACGTCTTAAGACGCACTGTAAACTCTTCGAAGTAAGAGTGTTAGGCGAGCATTTACTTCAGCCTCTAGCAGATGAATTCCCCACTCAAACAGACCCAGTTTGGATCCGTGAAGTATTATTGTGTCTTGATGGCATCCCATGGGTATTTGCCCGCACGCTGATCCCACAAATCATTCTAGACTCACAAAACAAGAATAATGGTCATCAACCTAATGATTTCACCCGTCTTGGCACTCGTCCATTAGGTGAATTATTATTTAATAGCCCAGACATTACTCCAGGCAATATTGAAGTGGCCCAGTTTGAAACCTGCGGGCGTTTAGCTGCATTAGCCACCAGCTTAAATCAAAAAGTTAGCACTAGCTTATGGGGCCGTCGTCGCTATTTTAATCTGTATGGTTCACAACTGATTGTCAGCGAGATTTTTCTGCCTGCGGCGGTCGAATACATCAATCAAAGCTGAACAAGATTAACTCAGCCTCACTCGGCGATCTGGTATCGTTAATCTAAAAACGCCCTTGAGGGCGTTTTTAGAGGGTGATGATTAAACCCGCTTACGTAAAAAGCCGAACAAGCTCAGCATCAATATAGTTAGCCATCCCAAACTGCCACCGCTACTGCCATTGTCTGTTGTCGTTGTAGACGTAGTAGCTGTAATTATTGGCGAGGACACCGTTATAACTTGATTAGCCGTCACTTCATTACCAATAGAATCTGTGGTCACTAATGTAATGGTATAAGTCCCTGCGGTGTTATAAGTATGGCTTGGATTTTCAACCGTGCTACTACTGCTATCACCAAAATCCCACAAATAAGTCAAATTACCAAAACCTTGCTTAGACATATTAGTCAGCGCTACTGTTAGATCGGTTTGATTCAAGGTAAATGCAGCTAAAGGCTGAATCACCACTCTTATCGTGTCAGTTGCGGTGACAGTATTACCTGCCGCGTCAGTTACCAGCACACTGACAATATAGTCTCCCGATGCTGAATATGTGTAGCTTGGTGCAGTATCGCTACTAGTGGCATTGTTTTCCCCAAACGACCATGCATAGCTGTAATCACTGCCACCGCTGACAATCACATTAAAGCTAACATCGGCACCTGAAGCTTGCACTTTCATCTCGGCAACTAAGGATACTGGAGGCAACTCGCTGCTATCAGATAAGGCAAACTCAAGGGTTGCAGTGCTGCTGTCGCTGGCTTGTTCAGTGATTTGCATGGTCAATCCAAGCTCTGGCAATATCATACCGGCTTGTTGTTTTAACGGCGCACTGTAATCGCGATTGTCGTCAAACAGAGACTCAGCGGCTAGGTGGCTGTCACCAACATAAGAACTTTGTGGATACAAGCTAAATGCTGCGTCGCGAATTTGCACATCAGTCCGCTGAGCACCAATCAAATTTTGGTCTGCATCGACGACACCAATTAAGCTTTTACCTGAGTGGTCTGAAACATTATTATCATTTTGGTTAAAATTTTCTAACCACAATAATACTCCCGGTTCATAATTGTCATAAACCAGTCCGGCATCTACACCTTGATGACTGCGTAATTGCACTATGTAACGTCTCGCTTTACCAGGAAGACTATCTTCAATACGGCTAAAACCAGACAATGTCGCCATACCATCAGCCTCAGCGCCATCAATATAAAACGCTGAACCTTGGTTAATTAACTGAATATCATCAATAGCCATACCATAATCGCCAACAGCTTCATCGGTTTTATAGACCACACTGATCTGCACATCTCGGCCGGCATAAGCACTCAAATCAAAGTTCATGTTAACCCAAGCATCTAAACCCGCTGCGGTACTAATGTTGCTCGATTTTCCGCTAATAAAGTTTTTTACTGCTGGATAAACGGCATTAGTTGAACTGGTGTAGTTACCTTCTATTGCTACGCTATCAACCAGAACTTGTACATAATCATAATCATCTTCAATATCCCAGTGAGCTTGAAATGATAATGCTAACGGCGTATCTAATGGTAATGACACATTGAACGACATGGCATTATTCATCATGTCACCTTGACCTGAATAATACTGATACTTACCTGTTAATGGCGCTTTAAAGGCGATATTTTCAGCAGGCAGCGCAATCGATAACTGGTTGATGGCATCACTATTTACTGCATGATTTAGCTTTACCGCAGTGCCACTACTGGTTAAATTAGCCAATGAAATATGCTGTTCATTAACCCACTTACCTTTGTACTTTTGTTGTAAAAAAGATTTTGCATAAGGGCTAAAGCCACTCGGTTGAGCCCCAGCAATACTGCCAGTCCAACTACCACCAGACATTAATGACCAAGCTCCTACAGGTGAACCATCGCCACTGTTAGTGGTGTCATACTCATCAGGCAAGCCTAAATCATGACCAAACTCGTGAGTACATACACCTGCTGCAGCATCGATAGGTTGTACTGTGTAGCCAAATACCTTTAAACCACCTCGCCCAGGAATAACATAGCCATTGGTGTTGGAATCCACATAAAATCTGTGCGACCAAATAGCATCATCAGCTAACACCCCACCACCTGCTTCTTCACCGATACTAGAATGAAACAACATTACATGGTCGATAATTCCGTCAGCTTCATCATAATTACCGTCGCCATCGATATCAAAAGGGTCTTCAATGTCATAACTATCTAGCTCAGCATCGGTCATTCCAACGACAGCTTTCGTGACCGCCTCTTTGACGAGCTCAGGCACTGCATTATCGTCATCATTGCTATTATTACCGCCATAGTATGCGGCGTCATGATCTGCTGTGACCCAATCTCTTACCTCTCCGGTAAAGTAGAAACTGTTACCCGATACCGCCTGAAAATACTGATAAGCCGATTGTAAAGTTTGGTTACTTGGACCTGCAAAACCGTTTTGTGAAAATAACAGTTGTTGATAATGTGCTGCTGGGTAGCTGCTGTAATACATGTCGCTATCGCCAGCCTTTAATTGGTTGGCATCATGAGGTAAATCTGGAAAGTCTACCAACACAGCTAAAACCTTTACCGTTTTGGTAATATCTTGATCGGCTAATACTTTGTTATTTGCAGCGGCATATTGCGCACTTTTAGTGTTTTTTTGTGCTGCACGTTTAACCCGCAATTGTTCAGCTTTCACTTCAATCGCTGCAGGTTTGAATGTGGTGTGACGGCCACGGCTCACAAATGCGTCCACTGCCGCTTGTTTTTCAACATCACTGGCATCAGCTGCCACTTCACCACGTTTAATTAACCAGTACAGCACTTGCTGTTCATTAATCAATCCACCATCTGCTGGGGTGCCTGTTTGCGGAGCCGCAAGTGCTGCCATGCTGCTACATGCCAGTAATAACGTTGAAACAATTAACCCTTGATATTTGGTCAACTTACTCATTTTAACTTCCCTGTGTTAAGTGTTGGTTTGTGACATTTTTCAAATGCTTTTTGACGTTTGGTGATGTAATCAGCAACAATTTTATCGACTTGTACTTGGTCCATATCGGCGGTGATGAGTCCTTTCGCGCGCAAGTTTTCAATTAATTTAGTCCTATCACGTAAAGGCGGCATAGCACTTGGACCACAGTCTTTAATTAATGGTTTAGTTACGGCTGCTTGCTCGTCTACGTTTGATGCCACCGATGGATTTTGACAACCTTGCAAGGTCATAAAAGCCAGTCCCAGCATGACGATAATGTATTTCATAATTCACCCCAAACAATAATCACATGACATTAACAGCTGCAACCTATGGGTTACAATTAAATTAGACATTCTTTAATGTAAATGTTCCCGTTCGCTTAAAAATTAATATAAACGATGATTTATTCTGCTTCTAAAACAAAAAAGCCGACCCTATTAGGTCGGCTTTAACGCTCTACGAATAACCAGTACTAGGTAGACAGATTGATTTTTAATCTTTCGAACGAAGTGTATAGTCTGTAAAACCTATCGAGAAATAATGGCTTAATTCGTGGCGGAATTAATATAATTCGATATCCCATCAAGTAACATTTGTACCGAGATCATCACTAAAACCATCCCCATTAACCGCTCTACTGCGATTAAGCCTTTCTCACCAAGTATGCGAGTAAACAACTTGTAAAACATTAAAATAACCGCACTCATTCCCCATGCTGAGACCAGTGCGATGGTCCAATCAATCATACGACTACTATCTGTGTGCGCCAGTAATATTAATGCCGCCAAAATAGATGGTCCTGCCATTAATGGGATTGCCATAGGGACAATAAAAGGCTCTTCCCCGGCGGCTAATCCAGCAACACCGCCTGGCGATGGGAAAATCATTTTAATCGCGATTAAGAACAAGATAATGCCGCCCGCAATACTCACGGATTCAGAACGTAAGTTGAGAAAGTTAAGGATAGCTTCGCCAGCATACAAAAAAGACAACATAATAATAAGCGCAAACAATAGCTCACGGATTAAGACTTTACGACGTTTTTTGGGGTCAATATGACGTAATATGGAAGCAAATATAGGTAAATTACCTAGCGGATCCATAATCAAGAACAACATGACAGCTGCAGAAAAAATATCCATGGACAACAATCTTTTAATTAAAAAACATAGGCTACATTGTATACCTAACAGCACAATATTTGCGATGCAAACCACTACTTTATTGCTAATCGTAAGGTGATCGTCGTAAATGATTGCAACAAATACCCCCGAATAAATAGCCGCACCACTACTACCAAAGTTATGATCTAAAAAACTTTTTCAACCTCATGCCCAAAAACGCGATCAAAATTAGCCCCCTCTTTAGGTAAATTTTTCAGCTTAATAGATTCACACGCTACAATACTGGTTTAAAATGATATACTGCGTTGTTTTTTTCGATTGATTTCTGGATAACATGCTCTATCTAATTGCTAGTTGTGTTGCACTGCTGTTTGGGCCACTTTTTTATCGCTTCTTCGCATCAGGTAGCGGATTGCAAAAGGGCTTAGATGGGTTCATTTTTGTCTCTCTTGGCGGATTAGTGCTCATCCATATTTTGCCTGAGCTATTAGAGCATGGTGGGTTCATCACGCTATTGTTTGTCATGCTCGGCATTTGGGGACCAACAGCCAGTGAAAAGCTGTTTCATCGCTATTCAGATATCACCCATAACATCACTCTCACATTAGGTATTGCCGGGCTCCTGTTACACACAGTGACCGACGGTGGAGCCATGGTCTTAGCGCAACAGGATGGCAATTCAACACTGCTGGCCTTAGGCGTGATCATGCATCGCTTACCTGTTGGTGTCGCCATTTGGTGGTTACTCAAACCACAGGTGGGTAATCGATGGGCCAGTGCTGTATTAGCGGCAATGATGATATTAACCAGTGTCGGCTACTTTGCAGGTGAACACCTATTAGCCCAGTTGAGCCTTGAAAATACCGTTTATTTGCAAGCCTTTGTTACCGGCTCAATTTTACACGTGGTATTACATCAACCTCATGGTCATCAACAAGAAGACAAGCAGGGCAAATATCAATACCAAGCCGGTATTGGCAGTTTATTAGGCTTAGGATTATTAGCGCTACTGCTATTGATGGATACTGGCGGCCATGAACATGCTCATCAAAATCATGGTTCAGAGCAATTTATGAGTTGGTTACTGACCATTTCACCGATTTTATTAGGCAGCTATTTTATTGCTACGGCTCGATTTGCATCTGGTTTACGCCCCTCTCATCCGTCCTTGGGACTACGTTGGT
>NZ_JACJER010000054.1:0-30329 GCF_014164185.1 Shewanella sp. SG44-6
TAAGAAAGTGCCTAAGATTGTCGATTTTTCAATTGATTATTTACGCGCAGGTTTGCATCAAGACACCTTTGCTGAATGCAAAATTACTCGCCAAGGTCGTAGAGTCGCAAACGTCAGCATGAACTGTTGGCAAACCAACCGCAAGCAGCTGATTGCGACAGCACGAGCACATTTTCTACTGGATTAGTCATGATGTGCTGCTGTGTTAGAGACAAGTTCAATTGCATCTATTTATTAAGGGAATATTGTATGAAAACATCATTATTATGTCTTATCGCTTCTGCGCTGTTACTTTCGGCTTGTGCGCATAATACTGCGGGTATCTCTGCTAATTCTAGTGGCCAACTTAGGGTTGATAATACCTCATTTGCTCGTGACGTTAACGTGACCGATGTTTCATCACTTATGGTCGCGGACTTAATCAAAGCGTCAGCATTAATTCAAAGCCAATCGAGTACTGATTTGCGTATTCAATACAAATTCACTTGGTTCGATGCGAGTGGATTTACGGTTGAAGATGAAGCAAGCAGCTGGAAATCAGTTAAGTTACATGGCAAGCAGCAGTTACAAGTCGGTGCGGTTGCGCCCAATTCGCAAGTCACCCGATTTGAGGTCTATGTGAGGCAAGCATTCTCCAATTAGACTCCATTATCATTAGCTTTAAGCTTATTTATGACAATAATCGATGTGATTTAGTGTGAGGGTTAATTAATTGCATTGTTGAGTTATCAAATTGTGTCACTGCTCGTGTATTCATATTGAAGTTAGTTTATAATCGAGACCGCCAAGGGGTGTTCAGTAAAACCTGAACTGAGATGTCTGTATGACGAACCCTTAGAACCTGATCCGGCTTATACCGGCGTAGGAATGGGCCACACTATAACTCGGTGCACCTCTTATTCGCTACTCTTGCCGGATCTCAAAATTACTATTTGAGGTCCTATGTTCACGAAAAATTCTATTAGATTACACCACACCCCCATTGCCTTAGCGGTGATTACAGCCATAAGCTCACCTATTGCTATGGCTAAAACCGCTGATGTTGAACGCGTAACACCTGAATATGAAAAAATGGAAGTCATTGTCGTTAATGCTGATTTTAGTAATATCAGCCTTGAAAAAATGCCCTCCAGTGTCACCGTTATTGATGCGCAACAATTAGAAGATGAAGGCGCACAGCATTTTGAAGATGTGCTCAATTCGATTGCTAACTTTAATTGGTCTGGTGGTAGCTCTCGACCTAAATACTTCCAAATTCGAGGTGTTGGTGAGCAAGAGCAATATCAAGGTGCACCTAACTCATCAGTTGGTTTTGTGGTCGACGACATCGATTTATCAGGCCTTGGCATGGTATCGAGTATGTACGACATGCAACAGGTTGAAGTGTTGCGTGGTCCGCAGGGGACTCAGTATGGTGCCAACGCATTAGCCGGATTAATTTACCTAAAAAGTAACGACCCTACAGAGTCGTTTGAGCATGGCGCAAAAGTCAGCTTAGGTGACGATAACCTGCGCACTCTGTCAGGATTCAGCTCCGGCCCGCTCAATGACTCAGGCAAACTACTCTACCGGGTATCGTTAGAGCAACATAACCAAAATGGTTATCGTGACAACCTTTATCTTAATCGCGACGATACCAATGAGCGTGACGAGTTGACTGCCAGAGCGAAGTTACGTTGGTATGCGACTGACGATTTGCAAGTTGATTTAACCTTGTTACATGCAAACTTTGATAATGGCTACGATGTGTGGACATTAGACAATAATCCCAGCAACACCCTAACTGACCAACCTGGCGTCGATACGCAAAAAACCTCCGGTGCTGGGATTAAATTTATTTATTCTGGTATACCAACATTTGATTTCACGTCGTTAACCTCGTTTGCGCAAACCGACCACCATAATGGTTATGATGGCGATTGGGCTAATCCAGAATATTGGGCAAGCAAACAATGTGCAGCTTATGATGACTTTGGTGCCGTTAATGGCAGCGAACCTTGTGTTTACGATTATACCTGGGATAAAAAGGGCGACCGTAAAACCTTTACCCAAGAATTTCGTCTATCGTCAAAGACGGCTGGGCGTATTTTTGCAGGCAGCACCGACTGGTTAGTTGGCGTGTATGCGATGAATTTACAAGAAGATAATGACTTGTATTCAGAGTACAACACTTATCCAGATGAAGTGCTGCAGTCCAGTTACGATGCGACCAATTATGCGGTATTTGCTCAATTAGACAGCCATTTAGGTGATGAATATTTATTGTCTACAGGACTACGACTTGAACGTCGTGACAGTGATTATAGTGACAGTAATGAAGATAATTTCGCCCCATCAGAAGATATGTGGGGCGGGCATATTGCGTTATCAAAAGCCATTAATGCTGACCACAATGCCTATGTACGTATTGCCCGCGGTTATAAAGCGGGTGGTTTTAATATGACATTACCAGCTCAATTATCAGACAAAAAAGAGTTCGATACTGAGATCCTATATAACTATGAATTGGGCTTGAAATCGAGCTGGTTTGACGGTGAAGTCGATTCTACATTTGCGCTATTTTATATGGATCGCCAAGATCAACAAGTCGCCGCGTCGTTACAAGATCCTGATAGCCCCCAACGGTTTATTCTATTTACTGAAAATGCTGGTAGCTCGAATAACTATGGTGCAGAACTCGATGCTAAATGGTATTTAACCGAGAATATTGAGTTTTATGGCAGCTTTGGTTGGTTAGAAACCGAATATGGCCGATATCAATACAGCGATAAATATGGCTCAACTGTCGATTTGTCTGGCCGTGAACTGGCTCATTCACCTAACGTTACCTACAGTGCCGGTATGACCTATGTTGCTGACTCTGGTTGGTTTGCCAACGTGAATGCCAGTGGTAAAAGTCAGTTTTATTACTCAGACAGCAACGAGTCCAAGTCAGATGCTTATACCATTTATAATGCCCGTGTAGGTTATGAAACGCCAACTTGGTCGGCTTATTTATGGGGCCGTAATGTGTTTGATGAACAGTATGGCGTGCGTGGTTTTTTCTTTGGCAACGAGCCAGATCAGGGCTGGGTAGATAAACAATATATTCGTTACGGTGACCCTCGCCAGTTAGGTGTGACCTTAGAAGTCCAATTTATGTAATTAAACAAGACCGCTGTAACTTAATTTACAGCGGTGTTAATTAAGGAATTAACATGAAATTAACAGCAGAAATCAGCATGTATCCGTTGAATGAAAATTATCTTGATCCGATTAAGTGGTTTATCGGCAGACTAGATAGTTATAGCAATATTGAACGAGTCACTAATGCGATGGCAACACAGGTGTGTGGCGAGTATGCGGATGTAATGTCGATGCTAGCCATTGAAATGCAAGCGGCTCATCAGAAATGGGGCAAGGCTGTGTTTGTGTGTAAATTTATCGGTGGTGAACTTGACCTTGCACATAGCGAATAACATTCATGAATGATTTATTGTTAACGCTGCAACAAGCCTTGAGTGAGGCGTCATTAATGACGTTTTGGGAGGCGATTGCGGTTATGTTAGCCTTGGCTTACTTAATTCTGGCGATGAAGACCAATATTTGGTGCTGGTCTGCCGCATTCGTTAGCACTGCGATTTACACGGTATTATTTTGGAATGTTTCCTTGTTGATGGAATCGGTGCTCAATATCTATTACATGGGGATGGCGGTATACGGTTATTGGTTGTGGTTACATGTACCAAACTTGCAGCATAGAAATTCCCACAATATTGATTCACATAATAATACTCATCACACCATAGATACTCACCAGCTGAATATAACCAGTTGGTCTTGGAGTGCTCATGCCGTTGTGATTGGCGTAACATCATTGGTTTCTATGCTGGTGGGGTATGTTATGGCCAATTATACCTCGGCAGCATTTCCCTATGTTGACGCGGCAACCACGTGTTTTGCGGTAGTAACAACCTACTTAGTCGCCAAAAAAGTGTTGGAGAACTGGCTTTATTGGGTAGTCATTGATTTTGTGTCTATCTATTTGTACTTCCAAAAAGGCTTGATGTTGACCTCTGGGCTGTTTGTTTTATATGTCGCGATGGCCTTGGGTGGCTACATCATGTGGCGCAAGAAATATCGTCACAATATAATACAGCAACAGAATATCATCCAAGGCGTGGTTGGCGCATAGCCAACCACTTTCCCTTTTTAATAGAGTAAATATCAGATGCCACAAGCCTTGTTATCTCTGCCTAATGAGATACTTGATATGATTGAGCAAACGATGCCAGTCCCATTGTTTCAGCAACTTGCTGCACAATGTACGGCGGTAATGGTTTTTAATATAGGCATGAGCAATATTAATATTAAGCTCTGTTGTAACGATGGCGATAAGGTATTAAGAGTCAATCAAGCTCACAGTAATTGGTGTGATAGAAAGCTTGAAGTGGCTTGTTGGCAAGTCGCGATGGCAGCTAACATTGCACCGGCCCTGATTTGGGTCAGTGATAATAATCAAATATATTTAAGTGAGTTTATTGATCAGCAAAACATGGATTGGTCGATCTTGTTTACAATGCGTGGTCAGGCATCGATTCGACAAGCAACAAAGACGCAGATTACAGCAGTGGATGCGGTGCCTTTATTAAGCGAATTATTTCGAACGCTCAGTGGATTACCCATACCGAATAAAAGTATGACTGTGAGCACTCAGTGGCAACAATACGCACATCAATTAGACTCATTAAGTGCATCTCAAACCAATTTGCAGTGGCAACACGCTTGGCAGCAATTATTGCGCTTAAATGGCCTTGTTCGACAGTGGTTATCGCAGCTGGAGGCTTGTGTGTTGCTGCCTGCTTTTTGTCATCGAGATTTGACCCCGCATAATTTACTGCTCAGCGGTCATCAATCGCAGCGCTTATTATGCATTGATTATGAATACGCGGTGGCCAGTCATCCGTTATTTGATTTAGCCAGTGTGATCGCCACACATGAGTTATCATCAAGGCAAGTAAATCAATTAGTTGATAGCGTTATCTTGCAGTATTGCCAAACCTCTAATCTTACAGATGTTGCTGCAGCTAAAGCGGCATTACCAGCAGCCATCAATTGTTTTTGGCTATTTTCAGCGATGTGGGCATTATTAATGGCCGCCAAAGAACCACAAAAATCCACAAAATACATACATTACTTTACAAAATATTTTACATTAATGACTTGCTAATATGCCCTGATAACGTACAAATAAGATAAGTTTTGCAAAGGGAATCATTTGTGTCTAAAAAATTAATTATCCTGCTGTTAAGCAGTTTATTTTTTGTTGGCTGCTCAACTAAAGTAAGTTACTTCTTTTTGGATTGGGCGATTGAGTGGGAAGTTGAAGAATACGTAGACTTAACCTCAGAGCAACAAGACAAATTTGATCTCATTGTTGAGTCTTTTCTCGTCTGGCATCGCCAGCAAGAGTTGCCACGTTATCGTGATCAACTGTCATTATTATCAAGCTTAACCAATCAGCAGACCATGACGCCAGAGTTATGGCTTGAACAAGTCTCAATGGCAAAAGCTCATTGGTATCGTATTTTCGATTTTGTTATGCCAGATCTGTTACCTCTTATTGCGAGTCTAAGCGATGAACAAGTGGAGCAGATTTTAGTGCAGCTGAAAAAAGAACAGCGAGAGTTAATTGAAGAATATGCAGGTAAAGATCAAGCCGAATTGATAACCGACTCAGACAAAAGAATCGCGAAGCAATTATCTGAATGGACAGGGAATGTGACAGATGAGCAAAAAGGTATTATTCACCAAGCCAATACTGAACGATTAGCAACATTAGATATGTGGTTAGAGTATCGCCATGAGTGGTTGAGCCAATTTGAACAAGCACTGAAACGCCGCCAGCAAACAGAATATTTTACTCAACAAATGACGTTATTGATGGTTTCACCTGACGAGCTAAAATCTCAAGTCTATCGAGATAATGTAACTGAAAATACCCGAAAATTCGGTTCAATGTTGATTACTTTAAATCGCACTTTTAGTCCAAAACAACGTAAGCATTTCGATAAAAAACTAACAGAGTTAGTGGATGATTTAACTGAGCTTCATTTAGACAAATAAACAAGCATCTAATGAGTATCATAGCCTCAGCTGAAATCTTTTCTATTCTTCGCGGGTCTCTTGAAGTAATAACGAGATCAGTAGGGATGATTATGCAAATGCTTAGCGGGTTATATCAACAGTTTTTAAATGTCATTAAACACATTCAAGGTTTTGCGCCATTAGCGTTGAGAATTTATTTAGCACCTGTGTTAATGCAAGCCGGTTATAACAAATTATCACATTTTGAAGACTCCGCCGCTTGGTTTGGTAATCCAGATTGGGGATTGGGTTTGCCTATGCCTGAAGTCATGGTAGTAATGGCAGCAGGTACAGAATTGTTTGGTGGTTTTTTACTGCTAATCGGACTTGCTACTCGCATGGTTGCAATGCCTATGATGATGACCATGTGCGTAGCCGCTTTTGCGGTGCACTTACCTAATGGTTGGTTAGCCATTGCCGATCCCAGTTCGTGGTTAGCAAATGAGCAAGTATTAGCATCAACGGAAAAGTTGGCTGCGGCCAAGTCTATTTTACAACAGCATGGTAACTATGAATGGCTTACCAGCTCAGGTAACTTGGTTATCCTTAATAATGGTATTGAGTTTGCTATGACCTATCTCATCATGTTGTTTGCTCTCTTTGTACTAGGGGGTGGGCGCTACACCAGTGTTGATTATGTTATCGCTCAGCGTTTTTTAAAAAATGCCTAACTAGGATCTGTTTTAATTGAGTCCAAAAAGATCAACCCTGTTTTGAATATATCCCACCCAATAGGTGGGATATTTGTTAATATCGGTACCTGAATTCATTCCAAAGGAGCGTATCTTGGACGCAACACAACTACTCCTGACTCGCCAGTCTACACCACGCCTAATTGCCCCAGCACCAAATGCTGAGCAACTTACATTATTGCTCAATGCAGCTGCAAGAGTGCCTGATCATGGAGCATTGAACCCATGGGAATTTATTATCGCAATTGATGATGGTTTAGCTAAATTGGCAGACATTTTCGTTGACGCCGCTAAAATAACGGGAGCCGATGAAGCATTTCTCACCAAAGTGGCCAATATGCCTTATCGCGCCCCCATGGTCATTACTGTGGTTGCAAAAACACAAGTACACGATAAAGTCCCCATTTTGGAACAGCAAATTGCAGCTGGTTGCGCCACAATGGCAATGCAACAAGCCGCTTTTGCCATTGGACTCGGTGCCGTATGGCGCACTGGTGATTTTGCTTTTGACGCTAATGTACACCAACAATTAGGCTTGTCTAAGCAAGACCAAATTGTCGGTTTTTTATATGTGGGAACACCTGCGGTAACTGCGCCAATAAAACCACTAAAAGAAGGTCAGCAATTCGCTCGCTATTTATAAGCTAAGCCAATACAAGATATGAGCCTTACTTTAACAAATATAAAATGAGGCTCGTTTTTGGCGATTCAATCAGCTAATAAAAGCATTTATGTCAATGGCTATTCGTAGAACTCAAGTGGGATCATGTTCTGATAAACATAATAACCTAACGGCCCCATTAACAAACTGAGTGAAGACCACACAATCCGTTGGGCATTTTTGATATGTGCTTTCGACGTTAAGGCTCGATAGCAAAAGTGAATATGTAAAATCAATAATGCAATAAGCATTAAGACTAACGTAATGTCCATATTATCCATGTCATGTTCCTTTGCGTTCCAGCAATGACTTAGTTAAGTATAAGTTTACAATTGAAATCTGTAGTCAAAAGAATAAAAATCCATTTTCTTTAACTGCTATTCATTGTTTATGTTATTTAATTTACTTGAAAAATAAACCAATTCATAGCCTGTAAACCATTAAATATTCATAATTTTTTAATTTTTGCACTAAGGTATGACGCGTCCATCATCATTCGTTGAATGTTTGAACTGGATCTTATTTTGTTGTGGTAACCACAATGGATATTTGTACATCGCCAGAATAAATAATCGGCTATTGACTAGCGTGGCCAACCAAGTATGGACTTTAGGGTAGGGCATGCCGTTAAACCATGCAGGTTCAACATTAGCAAATTGCCTAATAAAGGGGAAAATAGCAAAATCGGCTAAAGTAGGCGTGTCGGTACACAAATACAGGTGTTTTTGTAACTGATTTTCCAGTAACTGAATAAACTGCTCAGCGTGTTGTCGGTAGTATAGTTGACTGTATTCAGGGTACCTGTCTGCATACTTGTATTTATCTAGCCAAGGCTTAAAGTCACAATCGTTAGCATTTATGAGCCTTGTCGTTGTGGGCTTATCTAACCATGACAATAGCGATTGATACTCGCCAGGTGTTAAGTGATGGGTTGCAATATCAGGATACTCAGTTAATGCATAGCGCATGATATCAATGCTTTCACTGATCACTTGGTTGTCCTGTGTGACTAATACGGGCACAGTACCTTTGGCTGATATCGCTAACATCTCCCTAGGTTTATGTTTAAGTTCAATTTCACGTACTAGTGGGTTTAGCTGGCTTAAATGTATCCCCATACGGGCGCGCATTGCATATGGGCAGCGACGAAAGCTATATAAAATGGCACAATTCATTAGATGTCATATAAAATTAAGTCTTACTAATAGAGTAACGCTTTAGAGATAAAAATCCCAAAATAAAATGCAAATCACAGTGAAAACCGTGGTTGGAATTGTTTTAGTATTTTTTTTAGTGTGATTTAGGTATACTTTCGGCCGTTTTTTTGAGTCTGCACACTGTGTGCGGACCTTATTATATGCACTGGAAATTAAGTTCCAGCTAGCGGAGACGCCACTGTTATGCAAGACACTCATCAACACCTTACTCAACACTCTCAGCCAGAGACATTGCAACCCAGCTCTAAAGTTGCGGTGTGCGCATTATATAAATTTGTTGCCTTACCTCATTTTGAAGCTATTCGTCAGCCATTGCTGACTGTGATGGAACAACATGATATCAAAGGAACCTTGTTACTGGCCCAAGAAGGGATCAATGGCACCGTTGCTGGAACCCAAGCTGCGATTGAAGATTTATTGACTTGGTTAGACACACAACCAGGTCTTGATAACATTGTCACCAAGTGGTCTTTTGACGATGAAATGCCATTTTACCGCACCAAAGTAAAGCTTAAAAAAGAAATCGTCACTATGGGCGTTGAAGGTATCGACCCGCGTAAAGTGGTAGGTACCTATGTTAAGCCGAAAGACTGGAATGCCCTGATTTCAGATCCTGATGTGGTGCTGGTTGATACTCGTAATGATTACGAAGTGAAGATAGGCACATTTAAAAATGCCGTCAATCCTGTTACCGAGACGTTTCGTGAGTTTCCTGAGTACGTTAAACAAAACCTCGATCCTGCTAAGCATAAAAAAGTGGCGATGTTCTGTACCGGTGGTATTCGTTGTGAAAAATCGACGGCTTATTTAAAAGAGCAGGGCTTTGATGAGGTGTATCACCTTGAAGGTGGCATTTTAAAATATCTTGAAGAAGTCGAGCAAGAACAAAGCCTATGGGAAGGTGAGTGTTTTGTATTTGATAACCGCGTGGCGGTGAATCACAGTCTTGAAAAAGGTCAATACGATCAGTGTAATGCTTGTCGTATGCCGATAACTGAAGCCGAAAAGCAAACTGATGCTTATGTTCAAGGCGTGAGTTGTCCGCATTGCATCGATAAGGTACCCGCTGAGCAGCGTCAGAGATTTATTGAGCGTGAGCGTCAAGTTCAATTAGCCAAACAACGTGGCGAAGTTCATATTGGCAGTGATGTAAAGCAAGTCATTGATGCACGCCGTCAGCACAAAGAAGCTCAGCGTAAATCCCAAGAAAAAGTAAACAGTAAAGGTTAACCGTTAAACTACAGAGTGAACTAAACAGTTAAAGCCCATCATTGCCGATGGGCTTTTTTGTGGCAGAGCGCCGTTATCATCGAAGCTCACTAAGTTGTCACTGATTGACTAAAAATACATTACAGCGAACCCATTCCTTGATTAACGCTAGATAAATCACATCAAGCTTTTCTTGTAGATGAATCACCTTATCTTGTATTTTCGCCATTGCTGGATAATAAAATTGCGCGCCGTACAGAGGCGATGCAAACGTTAAAAACTCTCCATGCTACTCGAAAAATACCTAACAACCGTACACGTTCAGTTAATGGACCATGTTTATCGTAGGCTTCTTGCAACACTCAGGCATTAAAGGATAACCAGGATAACTCTTAGTCAATTGAGCGATTTTTAAGCCGAAGATGCAATGAGACCTGTTAGAAGATTGATATGCGACATATTGAATTATCACTATCTAACTAAAAGTATTAATGGAGAAATACTCTGTGGCACTTAGTTTATGAGGTTTTATGACAGATTTATTGATGGGCTGAGCTTTTCCTTGGTACAAAACCGCATAAATGGTTTAGCAAAGCCGATTATTATGCTATTTTGAGCGCTTTTTTTATTTGAATGACTAAAGGTAGGCCGATGTTTGTTGGATTCGATTATGGCAGTGCTAACTGCGCGATTGGGGTAATGATTGATAATGCAGTGGCGTTATTGCCATTATCAGCGGACTCAGATTTCATGCCGTCAACATTATATGCGATGGACCGCGAGCTAATAGCCGAAGCTGTATATTGGGGCTTACCTGAACATTTAAAAGCGCAGTATTCTCATTTACGCAGTTCGCAATTGATGCGGGCGAAACAAATGCGCCATGAGCTAGATCTGTCACCAAACGAGCAAGCCGTGTTTGTTGGACAAGCTGCAATAGATGCCTATTTGGAGATGCCTGAAGAAGGTTTTTATGTGCGTTCACCAAAATCTTTTTTAGGTGCTAATGGCCTGCGTGTTGAGCAAATTGCCTTATTTGAAGACATTGTCACCTTGATGATGCAGCACGTTAAATCCCTAGCCGATAAGGCATTAAATGCCAAATCACTGACATCAGCGAGCCATGCGGTGATCGGCCGACCAGTTAATTTCCAAGGCATTGGTGGCGAAGAAAGTAATCTGCAGGCCGAAGCTATTTTACGTCTAGCGGCGACGCGTTCGGGCTTTACTGATGTAACGTTTTTATTTGAGCCCTTAGCGGCGGGGATGGATTTTGAGTCAAATCTTAACGATGACAATACCGTGCTTGTCGTTGACGTTGGCGGTGGTACCACTGATTGCTCTGTGGTAAAAATGGGCCCGTCACATATTCATCAACAAGACCGAACGTCGGACTGCTTTGGCCATTCAGGCCAACGTATCGGCGGTAATGATTTAGATATCGCACTAGCAATGACAGGCTTAATGCCAAGTTTTGGTGCTGATACCTTAATGATTAACGGTAAACCTATGCCAAGAACGCCTTTTTGGAACTCGGTTGCGGTAAATGACATCAGTGCTCAACGTGATTTTGTTAGTTTACAGTCGCGCAAATTAGTTGAGCAGTTAATTAAGGAAGCTCAGCAACCTGAGCAATTAGTTCGTTTACAAAAAGTACAAAAAAATCAAATGAGCTATCAAGTTGTCCGTCAAGCTGAAGCGGCGAAGATCAGTTTGTCTGATCATGACACGATTCAATGTCCATTGGATTTTATTGAAAAAGGCTTGTTTGTCCCTCTAAGTGCAGCGCAGTTTGCGCAAGCCATCAATGATCCTCTCGCTAAAGTTGAGGCGTTAATGAAACAAGCAATGCAAACGGCTATCACTAAAGCGGAACAACAAGATTGCGACATGCCAACCACTCCTGATATCGTGTATGTCACAGGCGGGACAGCCCGAAGCCCAGCGATATACGATAGAATTGCGAGTGTGTATCCTGATGCTAAAGTCGTGGTGGGTGATCATTTTGGTTCGGTAACAGCAGGTTTAACTCGTTGTGCTCAAAGCGCATTTTAACGAGATTACATTTAACAGATAAAGGCTCGTTATTATGCGAACAAATAGCCTGTAGGTTAGCAACCTTGTTAGCCAAGAGCTCGACCTTATGAAGCCCTTAAGTAAGTGTAATGGGGCGGTGCGAAGATATAGGCAAGCTCTTTTGACGATAATTACTGTCCAATTTTATAAGGTTTACTGATGAAAAAAATTCTTACCGCGATATGTTTAGCTACACTTGTTACAGCGTGCTCTGATAACGAAGTTGGTGATGTTTCACTGGGAATGTTTACTACGCAAGATATAAAACTAAATATTTTAAAAGATGAAATTGTCTCTGGTGTAACCTGTCATATCGCCTCAATCGAAGCCAACCTGAGTTTTTCAGACCCAAGTGATAGCTCCATCTCTTGCAGACAAACTGGTGAGATCACTGCGGATATGATTGCACAAATAGATAAGAGTAAATCAGGTGAAGTGGTATTTAAAAAATCAAAAAGTATTTTTTTCAAATCAATGAAGATTAGAAGGATCTTCGATGCTGAAAATCAAACCCTGATGTATGTTTCTTATTCTACTAAAGAAACATCAGGAAGTTTTAAGCATAGTCTTTCGACAGTGCCACTTTGGGGAACCAAAGCCTATGTTGAGCCAATTCAAGCTCAATAATCACCAGGTTAGCGCTAGCTCATGGCAGTCACATACCTTGGTTGACTATTGTTCGTAGCCATTAGATATAACTGCTTGTGAGTTCAATAAGTCGCTATTCACAGATCCTCGATATTGTTTAACATATAAAAAATGCCTGTTAGGATTACTAACAGGCATTGTTACTTGATTTCATTTACTTTATGCGTGAATTAACATTCGACGATATTCACCGCAAGACCGCCTTTGGCCGTTTCTTTATATTTGCTACGCATATCTTTACCGGTTTCCATCATGGTTTTAATCACTTTATCCAGTGAGACTTTATGATTACCGTCGCCGCGCAGTGCCATACGTGAAGCATTAATCGCTTTTACCGCTCCCATAGCATTACGTTCAATACAAGGCACTTGCACTAAGCCGCCAACAGGATCACAGGTTAAGCCTAGGTTATGTTCCATGCCAATTTCAGCGGCATTCTCAACCTGTTCTACAGTTCCGCCCATAATTTCAGTTAACGCACCGGCTGCCATTGAACAGGCTACGCCTACTTCGCCTTGGCAACCGACTTCGGCGCCAGAAATGGAGGCATTTTTCTTGTACAAAATACCAATGGCAGCAGCGGTTAACAGATAGCGACTACATACATCGATATCCACTTCTTGAACAAACATGTCGTAGTAACACAATACCGCAGGAATAATCCCCGCAGCACCGTTTGTGGGTGCGGTTACGACGCGATCGCCTGCTGCATTTTGCTCATTAACCGATAAAGCAAACAAATCAACCCAGTCCATGGCGGTCAATGGGTCAGTGTTATTGCGTCCTTCTGCTTTTAAGCGGCGGTAGAGCGCGGGAGCACGTCGGCGTAACTTTAAACCGCCTGGCAATATGCCTTCCTTTTGATAACCGCGTTCAACGCAGTTTTTCATGGTTTGCCAAATTTTCCACAAACCTTGCTTGATTTCATCTTCACTGGCAATGCTAAGTTCATTGGCCATCATTAATGATGAAATGCTTAAGCCATTATCACAACACAGTTGCAGCAATTGCAGGGCACTATTGAAGTCATAAGGTGCTTGTTCAATTGGCGTTGCTGGAGATGCATTTTGTTGAGTGATTTCATCTTCATCGAGAATAAAACCACCACCAACAGAATAATAAGTACGTTGATATATGCATTCGCCTTTAGACAAAGCATATAAGGTCATAGCATTAGCATGCGCGGGTAAGGTTTTACGTCTGTGGTAGGTAACACCGTCTTCGCGAGTAAATTTAACCTGACGACCGTCTGCCAAGGTAAGCTTTTGGCTGGTAGACACAGTCTCTAAAATGGCATCAATGGCATCGGTATCGACGGTTTCTGGGTCTTCACCCATTAGGCCTAAAATAACCGCTTTACCTGTGCCGTGGCCTTTGCCTGTTTGACCTAACGATCCAAATAATTCTGTTTGTAACTCGTCGGTATTCGCTAATAAATTATTATCAGCGACATGCTGTATAAAAATTTTACCAGCTTTCATAGGACCCACAGTATGAGAACTAGAAGGACCGATACCAATTTTGAACATGTCAAATACACTAATCATGTTGTTTAACCCTTGCTGAGTCGTTTATTGTTTTCGTTATAAGTGAGTATAATCGTCACATGTAATGTTGGCGGTTTATCTCTTATTCTTCTAGAGTATCCCACACATTAATCAATGTTAGTTCATTAGATTTTTTGATGCATTATTTTCACATTAGCCAGTCTTATACTTAATGGGTTATTTGACGTGGTTAACCTGACAAAGTCGTCAGCTTTATAGATAGGAGAAAGGTTTGAGCTATTTAATGATGGATCTTGCAGGTTTAGCAGTCTCTGTGCTTGAAACCGAGCAATTACGGCACCCTCAGGTGGGTGGTATTATATTATTTAGTCGTAACTTTGAAAGTAAAAGTCAACTAATTGAACTGGTTAAGCAAGTTCGTCTAATTCGTCCTGAATTATTAATTGCCGTTGATCACGAAGGTGGTCGAGTTCAACGTTTTCGTGAAGGCTTTAGTTTAATTCCTGCTATGGGTGATATTTTACCTGCTGCTAAAGGCGATTTAACATTAGCTAAACAATGGGCGAAGGAGTGTGGTTTTTTAATGGCTATTGAGCTTTTAGCCTGTGACATCGATTTAAGTTTTGCGCCCGTATTAGACGTAAATGGTATCAGTGAGGTGATTGGTAAGCGCAGTTTTAGTGCTATTGCTGATGAAGTTAGCGTGTTAGCCCAACAATTTATTATTGGCATGAATGAGGCCGGGATGGCTGCCGTAGGTAAACATTTTCCTGGTCATGGCAGTGTCGCTGCCGATTCACATATTGCGATGCCTGTTGATCCGCGCAGTAAAGAACAGCTGGAAAATGTCGACATGTTGCCGTTTACCCAACTGATTGGATCACAGCAGTTGCAAGGTGTTATGCCTGCACATGTTGTTTATTCTAATATTGATCCTAATCCTGCGGGGTTTTCACCTTATTGGTTACAGACCATTTTACGACAACAATTAGGCTTTAATGGGGTTATTTTTTCTGACGATTTAGGCATGAAGGGCGCGAGTTTTGCCGGTGATTATCTTGGGCGGGCTAAAGCGGCATTAGATGCGGGTTGTGACATGATTTTGGTATGTAACGACCCCGTTGGTGTAAAGGCTTTATTAACCGAGTTTGATTGGCCCGCTGCAGAGCCTATGCATACCGCTCTAACGTTAAAAGGCGATGCAGAGCAAACCCTAAAGGCACTTGAGCAGCAAACTCGGTGGCAGGCAGCGCAACAATTGGCATCCGATATCACAGCCATGGCGCAGTCGTTATAAACAGTTTCGATAGTAAATGAGCTTGGTATTAAGCAAAAAAACCGGATCAATCGATCCGGTTTTTAATTATCTGCTTGTCAGATACTCAGCTATTAACCTGTATATGGCACAGCTTGATTAGTGGTAGAACGTTCTGTTAAATCAATCGGTTTCACATTAGTGGGTTGAGCCATTTTACGAATTTGCATCACAATACCCAATTGTGGGTGATCAAAATAATGGATTTCACCACTGCGAACCCGTCGATTTTGGATCAGTGGAATACTTTCTAAGTAAGGCGCCAATTGTTTTTTACCTTCAATGTCTAACGCTGAATATTCGTTAAACTCCAAAGGACTCGATTCCACCATTTTTTGAGTCGGTTTACGCAAGGCCAAATTATTTTCAATGTAAAGATAATGACTGAGGTAAATGTTAATTGAGCCGTCTAATTCCCAGACCGGGTTAATCTTCGGCGCTTCATAAACATCACCTAATGCACCAAACTCTGTACCTGGTTTTGTTTCTGCTGGATTTGGCTTTTTAACACTTAAACCATGATATTCAAAACTCTTTGAAAAATCCTTACCACCAAAAATACGGATAGGCTTAGCTCGTCGACGAGATTGCATATTTTGCTGCCAAGTTAAATGCACTAGCCCTTTAACATACGGTTCGCGGCTAATGGTTCTAATTAAGTCACTAAATTGACCTTGGCTATTAGCCAGCAACAGTGGCCCTTGACTTAAGTATGCCTGTTGTGGCGAGCTAGCTCCGATATTAAATGGAACTTGGCTTGGATAGGTGACGGTAGTATTGCTGACTATTGGAGCATTACAGTTGCTAGCACCATTGGTCCAGTCGGTTGAAGTACAACCATTTAAGCCAACGGCCACTCCGGTGATGTCGGTACTGATCACTGGGGTAATAATATCTACCGTATCGGTACTCAGTTTGGGAGGTGCGGCATTTAACCACTTTTCAACAGAGGGTTGTTGGCGTTCAAATACAAACACTTCAACTTCAAACCATGATTCTGCATGGGCTGAAAAGCTGTGGGATAGCGCTGTGATAGCGGCGATAGTAATCGCAAGTTTACGAAGCACTATTTGTCTCCAAAATTTGATGTTTAGCGAACTGTTCAAGCAAGGTACTGATGAGCTCAAGACGCTCTTTGCTTGTTTCAGCAGGAATATTGAACTTTAACTTATTTGGCCCGTCCATTCGATAGATTTGTGGCTGGTTTTGCAACAAACCAATAATAAACATTGGATCGACGTGATTTTCTTGACCAAATTCAACACTGCCACCTTTAGCGTGCATTTCTATTTTGGCAATACCCAATGCCGTTGCCTGGTGTTTGTATAGCGTGAGCGCCATTAGATTTCGCGTTGGTTGAGGTAACATACCAAAACGGTCGATAAATTCGACTTTAAGCTCATCAAGCATGCTATCTGTTTCGCAGTTAGCAATACGTTTGTAAAGTGACAAACGCATGTTAACGTCACTGACGTAGTCTTCAGGTAATAACGCTGGAATACGTAAATCAATTTCTGCTTTGGCGCTCATCATATAGGCTAAAGAAGGCTCTTTTCCTTCTTTGAGGGCCTTTACGGCAGATTCCAGCATTTCCATGTATAAACTAAAGCCAATTTTTGAAATATGGCCACTTTGTTCATCGCCGAGCAATTCACCTGCACCACGAATTTCTAAATCTTGAGTCGCCAGTAAAAAACCGGCTCCAAGATCTTCCAAGGCTTCAATCGCTTCAAGACGTTTACGCGCATCTGGGGTCATGCGTTTAGGATGCGGGGTCATCATGTAAGCATAAGCTTGGTGATGTGAGCGCCCAACGCGACCACGGAGCTGATGCAGTTGCGCTAAACCAAACATATCTGCTCGGTCAATCATAATGGTGTTGGCACTGGGCACGTCGATGCCGGTTTCAATAATGGTGGTACACACCAGTACGTTAAAGCGTTGATGATAAAAATCAGACATCACTTTCTCAAGATCGCGCTCACGCATTTGACCGTGGGCAGTAATCACGCGCGCTTCTGGCAACAAATCGCGAATGTTTTGTGCGGTTTTCTCGATAGTCTCAACATTATTGTGCAGATAATACACTTGGCCACCACGTAAAATTTCACGCAATATGGCTTCCCGTGTGGTGGCCTTATCATATTCGCGCACAAAGGTTTTAACCGCTAAACGTTTAGCCGGAGGCGTAGCGATAATCGATAAATCTCGCATACCCGACATGGCCATGTTTAAGGTTCGCGGAATAGGGGTGGCTGTGAGAGTAAGAATGTCGACGTTGGCTCTAAGTGCTTTAATTTTTTCTTTTTGACGCACGCCAAAGCGGTGTTCTTCATCGATAATCAGTAAGCCAAGATTTTCAAAATTAGCTTCTGATGACAGTAATTTATGAGTGCCGATAACAATATCGACTTTGCCTTCAGATAATTGTTCAACCACATTGCATTGCTCTTTGGCTGTTCTAAAGCGCGACATGACTTCAATCACTATGGGCCAATCGGCGAAACGGTCGGTAAAGTTTTCATAATGTTGCTGCGCCAGCAAGGTTGTTGGCACTAATACCACCACTTGTTTACCGGCATTCACCGCCACAAATGCTGCGCGCATGGCCACTTCGGTTTTACCAAAGCCTACGTCACCACAGACTAAACGGTCCATAGCTAATGGCGCTTGCATGTCCTCAAGTACCGCAAGAATGGCGCTTTCTTGATCAACCGTTTCTTCAAAGGGGAAACCTTGGCTGAATTGAGCGTATTCTTGTTCATCGATACTCATCGCTTCGCCTGGACGAGCTTGGCGACGGGCATATACATCAAGTAATTCAGCTGCCACATCTCGAATGCGTTCAATGGCTTTTTTCTTGGCTTTTGCCCAGGTTTCGTTACCTAACTTATTAAGATGAGTACTGCCGTCGGCACTGGCATTGTAGCGGCTAATAAGGTGCAGTGATGACACGGGCACATACAGTTTGTCACCACCAGAATATTCCAGTTTTAAATATTCGGCGACTAAGCCGCCGGTATCAAGGGTTTCTAACCCCTGGTATAAGGCCACGCCATGTTCAAGATGCACTATGGGCTGACCGACTTTAAGTTCGGCTAAGTTTTTAACTAATACATCTGAACTAACTTGTTTTTGTTTTTCGCGGCGACGTTGCTGCGAGATACGTTGACCAAATAACTCGGTTTCACAAATGATGCTCACGGCACCTTTTGTTGTGTCGGTTAGTACACACCCACGCGAGAGCGGGGACACGATTAAACCAATACGGTCTTCGGCGGCTAAGTAATCATTAAGATGATCAAACTGTTTAGGTTTGATGCCAATTTTAGCAAATAGCTCTAATAAGGCCTCACGGCGACCTTCTGATTCTGCACTAAATACCAAGGCTGGGTGCTGTTGACAATATTCTTGTAACGCAATCAGCGGTTGCTTGAGTTTATGATTGGCATTGATGTCGGGCAGTTTTTCAACGTTGGCGACAAGAGTGTGTTTAGGCAGTGCAACTTCGGCCAACGGCTCGCCAGCATTGTTAGTATCGCTAGCAATATACTGCTGTAATAACTGCGTGCGGTTATAGGACTTAAATGCCGAAAATAACTCATCATTAAGCAAGTAAAGTTCTTGTGGTGCCAGTAATGGCCGTAGAGGATCGACTCGTCGGTCTTCGTAACGGACATTCACTTCATGTAAGTGGGCTAAGCTGGCTTTTTCAATATCGCCTAAAGTGATAAGTTGACTATCTTGTGGCAAGTAATCAAATAGTGTGGCGATATCATCGAAAAACAGTGGTAAGTAGTTTTCAATACCGGCAGGCATTAAATTACGACTAACTTGTTGATAAACCGACTCCGCCTCTTTTGAGATCACCTCAAAGCGACGACGATAACGTTGTCTAAAACCTTCAATGGCATTGCTGTCGGTGGGAAACTCTTTCGCGGGTAGCATGCGAATGGCATCACGCGCCATGCCTGAACGCTGGGTATCAACATCAAAAAAGCGGATCGATTCCACTTCATCATCAAACAGTTCTATGCGTAACGGTTGTTTCGATCCGGTAGGGAAAATATCAATAATAGAACCACGAATAGCAAACTCACCGTGCTCATAGACTTGATCAACTAAATGGTAGCCGGTGTCGGTAAGGTGCTGTCTGGCTTGCTGTAAACTGTAAGTATCACCTTTATTAAGCACCATGACATTAGCGGTCATAAATGATTTAGGCGGTAAGCGAACCATTAAAGTGTTTACTGGCACTATCACCACATTATGCTGACTCTGGCCAATATTGGCCAAGGTTTCAAGACGCTGTGAAATCAGGTCTTGATGTGGCGAAAAACTATCGTAAGGCAAGGTTTCACGGTCGGGAAACAAACACACATTGATATTGATGTGATTTAATAAATAACTCAGCTCAACCTCAAGTGACAGTGCACTGGGCGTGTCATGGGTGACAATAATACTGGTACCAGCATGGTTATTAATTAAGTTAGCAAGGGTGATGGCTTGTGAAACCCCACCTAACGTTGCCAAAGTTTGCGTTTGTTGGCCTTTTTTTACACTCGGCGGCGTGAGTACACTAAATAGGTTCATTAAAATCTTTGTCAGTTCCGTTTGCGATCAAGTCGTATTGAATGAGGCTATGCTTCAGCTGCGCTGCCTATCGATAGTCTGTTTGCGTTTTTTGAGCATTTTTTGTTGTACATTCAAGCTTGCTTTAACTAATTGCTCAATATCATCCTCAAGTATTTGACTAAACTCAAGGTCACAGCGCCAATATGGGGTTTCTATGGCATCATCTGTTGCTAAAGGGGTACAGGTTTTTATTTGGCAAATACACAATATGGCAACTAATTCCGCGTGCAAGTAGATGTGGGTTTTAACGTGATCATTGATATCCAATGGACGTGATGAAATGATACTCACGCCACTGCCACCAAATTGATCGCCTGTAAATAACTCGCCATCTTGCACTTCTTTTTCAAGCACATGTTGTAATACTAAATCGACTTTGCGTGATTGTAGCTTTAAAAAATCGACCACAGCTTTAGCATCATTGTCTAAATTTCGCAGCTGCAGTAAACAATTGGCTTCAAGACTTTTCACTTCTGTTAGTAGTTTTAACCCAACAGATTGCATGTCTCTAAGCTCATCATCTGTGGGTAAAGCACGCTTTGGATCCCACAAAGTGAGATAGACATTAAAGTGGTGAGGCACACTAAAATAAGAATTGCTGTCAGGTATCAAGGTTTGCCTCTTTATTTATCACACTAATAGCCCTATTATCGTGCCCAACTTAATGATTTAGCAAGTCATACACGCTGGCTTGTTGTTTTCATGTCATCATTTAGCCCGATTGTCTGACTAATACGCCTAAACTGGCGCACAGGATTAGTATTTTTTTATGAATTTAGGATTTTCATTTTTTATTGGCTACCGTTACTGGCGAGCCCGAAAAGCGAATGCTTTTGCCTCTTTTATTACCTTTTTTGCAGTGTCGGGTATTTTTTTAGGTGTGGCAGCATTGATCGTGGTGAGTTCGGTGATGAATGGCTTAGAAGGTCAACTCAAAAATCGTATTTTAGGTGCTGTGCCACAGATGACCTTGATCAGTGATATGGGATTTCGTGATTGGCAACAAAGCACCCAGAGTCTGTTGGCTGATAAAGATTTATTACAAAAAATTCGCGGGATTGTGCCTAGTGCAACCACTCAAGCTATGATCCAATCGAGCAGTAATATCCATGCGATTCAGATGTATGGGGTGTATCCAGAACTTGAACAATCCCTGTCGAGCATTGCTTCACATACTTATTCCGATGCCTTTTCAACCTTAAAGGCCGACAAGTATTTAATTGTCCTTGGTGCTGATCTTGCCCGTAAATTAGATGTAAAAACGGGTGACCGGGTCAGGGTGCTAAGTGGTGATGGCGTGGTGTACTCTCCAATGGGCCCAGTACCTAGTCAGCGTAAATTTACCGTTGCGGGTATTTTTGAAATGGGCTCGCAAGTCGATTCGAGCGTGGCCTATGTGCATTACAAGGATGCGCGTAAGTTGATGCGTCAAGACAGTAATACTATAAATGAGCTGCGAGTATATTTGAAAGATCCTTTCTCGGCCCCGACACTAGCACCGAAAGTGGTTGCCGGATTTGCCAAGCAAAATATTGACATTCAAACCCGTGATTGGCGCCAAGACTTCGGTCATTTATTTTCGGCGGTAAAGATGGAAAAAAATATGATGTCATTGATGCTTAGTTTAATTGTGGCTGTGGCTGCATTTAATATTGTGTCAGCATTGGTGATGATGGTCGTGGATAAAACTACCGATGTTGCGGTGTTAAAAACCCAAGGGTTAACGACTACTTCGGTAATGACGATTTTTATTGTCCAAGGCTCCCTTAATGCATTGTTAGGGCTAATGCTTGGTACTATTGCTGGCATAGTGTTAACCCTCAATTTAAATGAAATATTAACCTCGCTTGGCATTTCTATTTTAGGCTTAGGTCAGACTCTGCCGGTGCAATTTTCATTAGCGCAATTGAGTCTTATCATTTTGGGCACATTATTTATGACCTTATTTGCCACCCTTTATCCTGCGTTGTCCGCCGCAAGGGTTCAACCCGCTACCGCTTTGAGATACGAATAATGAGTCAGACACAACAAGTATTACTTCAGGTTCAACAAGTCAGTAAGCATTATCATGATGGTGAAGTGACCACTCAGGTATTATCTGGGGTTGATTTAACCGTTTATAAAGGTGAACAGTTGGCTATTGTCGGCAGTTCAGGATCGGGTAAAAGTACGCTTTTACACATTATGGGTACCTTAGATACACCCACATCGGGTAACGTCATGCTAGACGGCGAAGACTTATATCAATTGTCTAGTGCCCGTCAGGCGATAATACGTAATCAAGATTTGGGCTTTATTTATCAATTTCATCATTTGCTACCTGAGTTTTCCGCATTAGAGAATGTTGCTATGCCGGCATTCATTCAAGGTAGAGATAAAAAGCAAGCTTTGGTAGATGCGCAAAACTTACTCGAGCGTGTTGGCTTAGGCCATCGTTTGCATCATATTCCGGCACAGTTGTCTGGTGGTGAACGCCAACGTGTAGCGATTGCTCGTGCATTAATCAATAAACCTAAGTTGGTATTAGCCGACGAGCCAACCGGTAATTTAGATGCCAGCAGTGGTAACAATGTTTATGCGATGATCCGCGAGTTGGCCCAGCAGTTTGGCACTGCATTTGTGGTGGTGACTCATGATCACAGCTTGGCCGCTAAAATGGATCGTCAACTCACTATGAAAGATGGTGTGCTTCAAGTTACTGCCAATCCACCCGCTGTAGGGTTAGCAGAATGAGTAAGTGGCTGCCGTTAACCATTGGCTGGCGTTTTTTTCGCGCGCGACAGTCTAATGGCTTTATTGGGTTTATTTCTTTTGCGTCGACCGCTGGTATTGCTTTAGGCGTTGGCGTATTGATTGTCGTATTATCGGCCATGAATGGTTTTGAAAAAGAGTTGCAAGAGCGTTTATTAGGCGTGGTGTCACACGGTGAACTTGTTGGTGTTAATCAACCCATTACCGATTGGCATGTTATCGCTAAGAGTGCCTCAAACATGCCGCAAATTACTGGCGTAGCTCCATTTATTCGTTTACAAGGTTTAGTGCAAAAGCCTGGCGGTTTTCAAGGACTAACGGTAAATGGAATTGATATTAAGCATGAGTCAGATGTGTCGAGTATTGCTGATTATATGCCTAATGATGCGTGGCAATCATTGGCGGGTGATGATAACCATATTGTGCTTGGTCGCAGTTTATTGACAAAATTAGGCTTAAAAGTTGGTGATACTTTAGCTATGTATACCCCTGACACGAATAGTAGTCAGTTAACGTCAGCTAAGAGTCATCGCTTTGTGGTATCCGGTGTATACGATTTGGGCGGCGAAATCGAGTCAACCCAAGCGTATGTGTCGCTTAATTATTTAGCCGATTTACTTGAGTTAGGAACCGGCGTTTCTGGTGTGCGAATTCAAGTCAATAATGTCTTTAATGCGGCGAGTATTACCCGTGATTTAGGCTTTGCTCAAGAGCAATATTTATATATTAATGATTGGACTCGCAGTCAAGGGCATTTGTACCAAGATATTCAATTAGTCCGCTTAGTCATGTATCTGGTACTCGCTTTAGTGATTGCAGTGGCTTGCTTTAATATCGTGTCGACACTTGTAATGGCGGTGCGCGATAAAGCGTCTGAAATTGCAATTTTAATGACTATGGGGCTCTCTCGTGGTGCGATTATGACCATATTCATTCTGCAAGGTGCGCTTAATGGTGTTATGGGCTGTGTTATTGGGGGCGTGTTAGGCGTCAGCTTAGCGTATAACTTAAGTGCCATTGCGAGCAGCATTGAACACCTTTTAGGGGTGCAATTATTGGCTTCTGATATTTATTTTATTGATTTCCTACCATCAGAATTACATTATCAAGATGTGGCAGTGGTGCTATTAATGGGCCTATTTATGAGCCTTATCGCAACCATTTATCCTGCATGGAAAGCGACTAAAATTTCTCCAGCTACCGCATTGGCGGGCAGATAAGCTCTATGAACCAACGAGGTTGATATGGACTGTAATGCTAATGTGCGTCCACTAAAGTGTTCAACGTTAACCTCGGGCAGCTTAATCATCCGGCCATTGACCTTAGATGATTTAATTGCATTTACCGCTTATAGAGCAGATCCTAATGTTGCTCGATATCAGAGTTGGACGGATTATCACTATCAAGACGCACTAAGCTTATTGAATTTAACCAACTACCAAGATTTTGCTAAAGCAGGGCTGTGGTATCAATTAGCCATTAGTGATCAGCATGAGCTGTTAATGGGCGATCTGGCGGTACATTTTATTGATGACACCCAAGTTGAAGTGGGTTTTACTGTCGCTCCAGCATTTCAAGGACAGGAAATTGCAGAACAAGCGTTAACTTGTTTATTGCAATATTTGTTTGTGGAATTATCTCGTCATCGAGTTATTGCTCAAACTGATTGCCTCAATCTAGCCAGTGCAGCGCTTTTAGAAAAGTTGCAGTTTCGTCGTGAAGGCCATTTTATTAACAATGTGTTTTTTAAAGGCGCATGGGGTGATGAGTATCTGTATGCCATGTTGGCGAGTGAGTTTGATAATCAATATCCTGAGCATAAATGATAAAGAAAGCTGTTATGTCTTGTAATCAATGTACTGATTCCGTTTTTAAACAAAAAATCGGTCGCTGTAAACGCTGCATGTGGCAATTGACGTTACTGAGCGCAATTACATGGCCACTTTGGTGGTATTGCTATGCAGATACCCCTAAGAGGGTAGAATCTATCGCGCTACTTTTCTTTGCAGTTAGTTTTAGCGGGTTACTTACGCTGCACTTGGTTGTATGGACCTACCGCAACCTAACTAGCCTACGCCGGTAATCTAAATAGTGTGTAATCAGTCCTTTGAACAACTGATTTGATTGTGTTTATTTGTAATAGATAAACTATCGACGCTGCGAGTCACAAGAACGTACGCTTTGTTGTGTAAAACAAATTCCCCCTCATAAATTACAGCGTTGCTTAACTAAGCAACAATCACGACAACATCTGTATCTGTATCTGTTTTTGTTTACCGAACGAGTCTGCATCAGTATTTCGCTTCAGTACCCCGTAGCACTGATCCACCACCAAATCTTCGCTTAGTTGGCCATGCTCAGGATCAAACTCCCTAATGGTGTATGAGTGCTTAATCGCAGCATTAGGATTTGTTAATGTTATATTTACGAAAGTGGATTAACAGACCAAAAAATTGCACGTTTAGCATAGCGGATGTCACAAAACTTAAATCAACAGCTTTAGTTGTAAAAAAGACCGCTATTGCGGCCTTAGTGATTTCAGTTGCTCAATATATTTAAAGCTTACTGGCCTTTACGCTTTTGCCATTTAAATAAAATTGAATAGCGCCACATACTTTTAATGACAATATAACCGATTAACGCTGACACAATGCCTAATACTAAGCAACCCACTAAAAAGGGAGGACCTATGGTTGACAACGAGGCCTCAATCCATGCCCAAGTGGCTTCAAATTGAAATGCCTGCGCTCTATGTCCGATGATTTTAGCACCTAACAAATAGGCACCATAAAACATGATAGGCATGGTCAGCGGATTAGTTATCCATACCAGTGCGACAGCAACAGGAAGGTTGACGTTAAATAAAATCGCAAACCCTGCAGCCACCACCATTTGAAATGGCATGGGGATCCAAGCCACAAATAGTCCGACCGCAAAGGCACCAGGAGCTGATTTGCGATTTAATGCCCACAAATTAGGTTTGTGTAATAGTTTGCCAAACACCCGTAAATACTTATGATCACGGAGTGTTTCTGGTTTGGGCATAAATCTTTGTATTAATTTTTTTGGCATATTTGTCGATTAATGTCTTAACTAATTCATTATGAATCGATTTATCTATGGCTTTTGCGCCTGTTCTTTATCAGCGATGTTATGGCCTTCGCTGGCACCTTTATGGTGTTTACCTATTCTATTTTTGGCTATGCTACTTTGCCTTCGCAAAGGGCCACTTATGGCTGGCTGTTTATTCGCCGTCATTTGGCTGAGCCTGTTGTTTCATTGTCTATATATGCATCAATATGCTGAAAAGTCGCAACAAATTGAGTTTAAGGCGCAGATAGTATCACTAGTTAGCCAAAACAGCGACTGGATTAGTTTTGATGTGCGCGTTATTTCTGAAGCTGATCAAGACGCCTTTTTTGATTCTTTGGCGCTTAACAATGTGCAGCGATATTACCGATTAACATGGCAAAAGCCAGATAAAATTGTTGTCGGTCAAATATGGCAATTTAGTGCAAAGTTGAAAGGGATCTCGAGCATACAAAATCAAGGAGGCTTTAATCAACAAAAGTACTTCATTACTCGGCATATTATTGCCAAAGGCCGCGTTAAACAAGCTGAGTTAATTCGTTATGGTGGGTCTTTACGCCAAGATGTCACGCAGAAACTAACCCCTATATTGGCACAACTTGCTCAGGGCGATATTTTACAAGCGTTAATTTTAGGCGATAAAAGTGCTTTAACCACAGCGCGATGGCAGCAATTGCGTCAAACAGGGGCAGGGCATTTAGTCGCTATTTCTGGGTTACATTTATCGGTCGTTTTTGGCTTGTTTTATGGCATTTTTCTCGGCATAAGCCGTTATGCATTTTCTTGGCAGCATTTAGGTAAAATGCAATTCGCCATGATATTAGCGGGCATATTTACCTTTGGGTATGGCTATTTATCGGGTTTTGCAATTGCTACGCAGCGTGCTTTATTGATGTTATTTCTGTTGCTCATTTTTAGTTTTATTAAGCAGTTTAGCCACCATTGGGATCGATTGGTGTATGCCTTGTTTTTTGTGTTGCTGGTGGATCCTTTTGCATCGCTTGGTGCCGGATTATGGTTATCGTTTGGCGCATTGGCCATTATTTTGTTGTCGGTGCAAGCCAATACGGTTGAGCAGCAGGCAGAGATAGGCACTGATTATGTAGCTAAAAGTATTTCTGCATCTTCCTCTAATATGGCTGAGCGATGCGTACAAAAAATCCTAAAACTTAAAGGTAAGCTGCTTCATGGACTCAGTGTGTTGTGGTCAATTCAATGGCGATTAGCGCTGCTATTGGGAGTACTGCAAGGCATTTTGTTTGGCAGCATTTCACCTCATAGCATATGGCTCAATATGCTGCTCGTGCCTTGGTTTAGTCTGGTGGTGATCCCATTAACGATACTCAGTTTTTACATTTGGTTAGTGGTGTTGTGCATTTTTTTGTTATTGGGTATCGATAGCGACTCGCAACAACACTTAGGTACGATGATCTTTCAATGGGCGAATATGAGCCTTGAGCCATTTGCCTGGTTGTTACAGCTGAGCGATCATTTGCCAGTAAATCAGTTGCTATTAACTGAACAACAACTGGCTGGATTGGTATTTTCTATTTTTGCGATGATGTTGTTGAGCATTCGTAGTCATGTGGCTAAAAAGCAAAAGAGAATTTACCTTTTTTTCGTTACCATATTGCTGCTGCCTATCGTCAACAATAAGTTAGTGACTCAAGAGATATTGCCTGCGCCATCATCTTCATTAGGCTCAACACCATGGCAGCTTCATGTTATTGATGTGGCTCAAAGCATGGCAGTCGTTTTACAGCAAGGCCGACACGGGATTATATACGATACTGGTGCCGCTTATGGGGATTTTAGCTATGCACAACGGGCAATAGTGCCTTTTCTTGCCAGCCGAGGTATCCGTTTTATTGATTATATTATTATAAGTCATGATGATAATGACCATGCAGGTGGCGTGCATGTGTTGCGTGAACAATTTCCACTGGCGAGGTTAATTGCTGACTTTGCCATAACCTCCAAAGCTTTATCGCTGTCACCAGCCGTCGCACAAGCTTGTAAAGGGCAAATACTCTGGCGCGGTATACAATTAAATTTCATTGGTAATCCGTTAACGGCATCGAATGATAATAACAACTCATGTGTGGTTAAATTGTCTGATGGCCTGTCTTCAGTATTGTTAACTGGTGACATTGAAGCCGACAGAGAGCAGACATTAATTACTGCAAAGGCTGATATTCGAGCCGATATTTTATTGGTGCCGCATCATGGTAGCCGAACATCGTCTACCCCAGCATTTATCGATAGCGTCAATCCGCAATTAGCCATTTTTACCGCTGGTTTTTCTAATCAGTACGGTTTTCCTAAACCTGAGGTTGTTGCGAGGTATCAACAGCAGGGCTGCAAAATTTTACAAACGGGTCATGCCGGCCAAATTAGTATTACTTTTGATCAAGGCGAATATAAAATCGCCACTTACCGCCAACAAATGGCTCCATTTTGGTATAACCGTTTGTTTAGATTTGGTGAGTCACTTAAAGCAGAGTAGAATATCATTTATGTTTGTTAGTTAAGTATTGGATTCAATGTCAGCATCACCTAAAAATGAAATGTGGATCGTTTTCAAACGTTTGATGACCTATGTCGTGCCAATGAAAGCCATGTTTATTATGGCTGTACTCGGCCTTATTACCTATGGCGCTGTCGATGCAGCGTTTATCGCATTTATTAAACCTTTTATTGATGAAGGTTTTAGTCAAACGCCAGCCATAGTGGCAGGAGTCGACTTACCTACTCATGGTGGGTTTAATGCCAATAAAGACATTATGTTAATGGCGCCGATTGCGGTTATTTTAATGTTCAGCTTACGTGGTTTGGCTAACTTTGTGTCGACCTATTGTGTGTCGTTTATGAGTGCACAGCTCATTATGGATATGCGCCAACAAGTGTTTGAGCATTATCTGCGTTTGCCTGTAAGTTATATCGACCGCGAAAATAGTGGTAATTTGATTTCGCGCGTCACCTTTGACACTGAACAAATTGCCCGAGCATCTGGCAGTGCGTTAATTTCAATTGTTCGCGATAGCATGACCGCCATCGGCATGTTAGGCATTATGTTCTACTATTCGTGGAAATTATCCTTATGCATACTAGTGATAGGTCCAATTATGGGCGTTGTCATCAGTATTGTGAGTAAGCGCTTTCGTAAGGTGTCTAAGCAGATCCAGTCTGCTATGGGCGGCGTAACGGCAACGACTGAACAGATGATTAAGGGCCATAAAAACGTATTAGTCTTTGGTGGTCAAAAAACAGAGGTTGATCGTTTCTATCAAGTTAACGACCAGAACCGTTACCAGAATATGAAGCTAGCGGTAGCTCAATCTGTTAGTCAGCCATTGATCATGGTTATTGGATCTTTCGCACTGGCGTTTGTGTTGTATGCCGCCACTTGGGATAGCATGAAAACCGATCTGACCGCAGGTACGTTTGCGGCTATTTTAGGTGCCATGTTAGCCATGCTACAACCGATTAAGAACTTAACCCGAGTTAATGCGGAGTTTCAACGCGGTATTGCAGCTTGTACTACTGTATTTGAATTATTAGATACTCCGCCTGAGCCTGATAATGGCCCGTTCACTATTGATCGCGTTCAAGGCAAACTGACATTTGAAAATGTGACCTTTTCTTATCCTGGGCAAGATAAACCCGCTTTGAACGGCATTGATTTTGAAGTTAAACCCGGTAAAACCATCGCTTTAGTAGGGCGATCTGGCTCTGGTAAGTCCACTATCGCGAGTTTGATTACGCGTTTTTATGGTGGATTATCAAGCGGTGATATTCGCCTTGATGACACCAGCATTTACGATTACCAATTAAAATCATTGCGTAATCAAGTGGCGTTAGTGTCGCAGCAAGTGACCTTATTTAACGACACCATAGCGAATAATATTGCCTATGCTTACCCAGGCGAAGTTACCCGCGAGCAAATAGTTCGCGCTGCTGAGCTTGCTTATGCGATGGAGTTTATCGAGACATTGCCAAAAGGGCTCGATACCCAAGTGGGCGAAAATGGCGTGTTGCTTTCTGGTGGTCAACGTCAACGTATTGCGATTGCTCGCGCTATGTTACGTGATGCCCCAGTATTGATTTTAGATGAAGCCACATCGGCTTTAGATACTGAGTCTGAAAAAGCGATTCAAAAAGGCCTAGATAATCTGCGTCATAACCGTACCTCAATTGTTATCGCTCATCGTTTATCGACAATTGAAAGTGCTGATGAAATCTTGGTTATCGATCAAGGTCGAGTTGTTGAGCGCGGTAATCACAGTGAGTTAATTGCTCAAGCTGGTATTTACGCCAATCTTTATCAGATGCAGTTCAGTCAATAATGATTAGGTGTTTGTAATGCAACAGTTTATTCATCGGATTTGGTATCAAGGTCAT
>NZ_JACJER010000055.1:0-21552 GCF_014164185.1 Shewanella sp. SG44-6
CAATTAATTGAAATAAGTCGTGTAAATAAAATCAACATCAAATTGCAGAAAAACATACATAAAGACTCATCATTTCAAGGAGAAACAGAATGGGGCAAGAGCCAACCGGATTCGAAGAAAAACGCAGTTCTTTACGTGTAGATATGGAAGCAGAGCGGATCCGCCTAGATTGGATCAATTCACAAGGTGAATCATGCACAGATCATGCTATTTGTATTGATCTGGCCCGAAAAGGGGTGTTAATCGACTTTAAGGCTGCTTTTAAAGTTGGGGATTTGATCGCCTTAACATTTAATGAAAAGACTGATAAACAAAATACCATTAAAGGCCAAGTTTGCCGTAGTTCCGAATGTTCAGTAAATAGTTACCATATTGCTTTACAGCTAATTTAGTTGATTATTTTTATGCAGCTCTCAATGGCTACTCTATAATCAAGTTACATACCTAGCGAAACTTTCGGTGCAACAAGGCGCCTATCATCAAGGATCACAACATGATATTGCTCGTTGGCGGTGAAAAAGGTGGCAGTGGTAAAAGCTGTTTAGCACAGAACATTGCTGTATATATTAGCCAAAAGCACGATGCGAATGTGCTCATGGTTGACTGCGATCCGCAACGTACCACGTCAGACTGGATCCAAGCTCGTAATAATGACCCCAGCCTAAAAGCGATTAATTGCATCCAGCTTTATGGCAAAATCCGTAATGACTTACTGAGTTTAAATGAGCGATTTGACTACGTGATTGTCGATTGTGGTGGCCAAGATAATCTTGCAATGCGCGCCGCGATGTCGGTAGCCACCTATGTTGTTATCCCACTTCGTCCCAAACGTCGCGATCTTAAAACCTTACCTCACATGGAAGACATGCTCAGTACTTGTAAAATGGTTAATCCCAAGATGATTGCTGCCATTGTGATAACACAGTGCCCTGCTCTGCCATCTCAAGGTAAGCGTATTTTAGAAGCGAAAGAAGTGGTTGAGTCTTTTGGTTTACGCGCCCTTAATTCGGTCACATTTAGCCGTAATATCTATGATGATAGTGAAGAAAGCGGCTCTTCAGTGTTGGAAATCGAACCTAGCGGTAAAGCGGCTGATGAAATTCGTGCTATTGCTGATGAGCTTTTTGCCATACCACCAGAAAATAGTTATGAGTTTAACTGATCTTAAGCGCAAGAAACCCAAAGATACCCGAGTCAAGGTATCTGTAGATGACTTTATTGAGGATGCTAATAAATATGCATTAGGTCTTGACGCGTCCCATGGCCAAAGCAATATCGCCTCAAACACGCAAGAGTTCTTAAGAGGGCTAGATAAAAAAAGCACTAAAATTTATCGCCATGCCACATTTACATTAACTGAAAAAAGTATTTCGCAATTAGACGAAATAGCGAAAGTCAGTAAAGTGGCTAAATCAAAAATACTCAGAATACTCATTGATGAGTTTTATCAACAAAGCAGCACTGAGCAAACAAATTTACTCGCCAGAAAGTAATCATTAACATAAGAGTATTCACTTAACCTCAACGGGTTAATTATTAGGTTCACGGCTCTGTTGTCAGGTTAGGCAGGTGATATTTGGCGACATAAGTCAGGATATAATATTGAACACTTATGTTCATCACCCTAATGGTAAATTAATATTAAGATGTCAGTAATCAATAACTGATTACTGATGGCGCCTAAGCAAAATAACAAGCCACGTGTTAACAATCCAATTTGACTGCATTTAATTACATCCTAAAGAGATAATATGGCGTTAATAGTACTACTAACACAGCAAATGTGTGTTTACTTAGTTATCGTTTACTTAGTCAGTAAAACGCCATTATTTAAATTCTTTGCCGAAACATCGAAACGATTACCTCACAAAATCTTCATCTACTTAGTGTTCTCAAGCTTTTGTATTATGGCAACTTACTTTGGAGAACAAACCTCAGGAGCGATAGCCAATACTCGTGCAATGGGCGCGGTATTAGGCGGATTATTGGGTGGTCCAATTACCGGGCTTTTGGTTGGCTTAACCGGCGGCTTACACCGTTATTCTATGGGTGGATTTACCGATGTTGCTTGTGCAATATCGACTACGTTAGAAGGTTTATCTGCAGGAATGATCAGCTATTACTGCAAAAAAGCCGGTAAGTCTGAAATGGCTTATCAGCCAATGGTGGTATTTGGAGTGACATTTATGGCTGAAATTATGCAGATGTCGATTATTGTATTAATCGCCAAACCCTTTGATCAAGCATGGGAGTTAGTTAAGCTCATCGCTCCGCCAATGTTATTGATTAATTCCCTTGGTGCAGCCATGTTTATGAGTATTGTTCGCGACCAAAAAGCGATGTTCGATAAACTCTCGTCCAGTTTTTCAACCAAAGCCCTCAAAATTGCCGAGCGCAGTGTCGGATTGCTGTCAAAGGGCTTTAATTTAGAGTCGAGCAAACAAGTTGCGCAAATCGTCATAGAAGAAACCCAAGTTGGTGCGGTAGCCATTACAGACAGGAATAAATTACTCGCCTTTATTGGTATTGGCGCTGACCACCATATTCCTAATACACCCATTTCATCTCAAATCACTCTCGAGGCCATTGCACAAAATAGTGTCATGTTTGCCGATGGCGTTGACACCCCTTATTCATGTTCTCTGTCCGCAAACTGCAGCTTAGGCTCAAGCTTAGTGATCCCGCTGCGCAGTAATGACGAAGTCATTGGCACGATTAAATTGTATGAGCCGAAAAACAAGCTGTTTTTAAATATTAATCGCACCTTAGGCGAAGGAATTGCCAGATTACTGTCTAACCAAATACTTTATGGGCGCTTTGAACAGCAAAAAAGTTTACTCATGCAAGCAGAGATAAAGTTGTTACAAGCCCAAGTGAATCCTCACTTCTTATTTAATGCTCTCAACACTATTAGTGCGATTATTAAGCGTGACCCGCAAATGTCTAAACAGTTATTGCAGCAATTATCGCAATTTTTACGCATTAACCTAACCCGAACAACAGGGCTAGTCACCATAGCTGATGAACTTGAACATATAGACGCTTATTTGTCGATTGAGCGTGCTCGCTTTATTGATAAGTTACAAGTGAGCATTGATATACCGAGTATTTATCATCACTTAAAAATGCCAGCATTTACCTTACAACCTTTAATTGAAAATGCAGTGAAACATGGAACATCACGTATGCTTGAAGCCGGTGTTATTAATGTACAGGCGACAATTGATGGTGATGATCTTATGCTTAATGTCACGGATAACGCCGGTTTGTATCAACCATCGAACAATACCGACGGCTTAGGAATGAACTTAGTCCATAAGCGAATTCAAAATTTATTTGGCAGCCAATACGGTATTGAAGTTGAGTGTAAAGCAGATGAATTCACCCGTGTCAGTGTGCGTGTACCGTTAAAGGAAATTGACCAATGATCTCATGTCTAATCATTGATGATGAACCGTTTGCCCGCCAAGAAGTGGCCGATTTACTCGACAAACATCCTGATATAAGAGTGTTGGGGCAATGCAGTAATGCCATTGAAGCTCTACAGCAAATAAACCTTGTAAAGCCTGATCTTATTTTTGTTGATATTCAAATGCCGCGGATCAATGGTATGGAGCTGCTTGCGATGCTCAATCCAGAGCAAATGCCACGAGCAGTATTTATTACCGCATTTGATGAATATGCGATAAAAGCATTCGATAACAATGCCTTCGATTACTTATTAAAACCCATCGATGAGAAACGCTTCAACCAAACCTTAGATAAAGTTAGAGCCAATATCGCGCCGCAACGGATGTCTCAGATATTACCGACGCAATTAGCTCATTTACCCTGCTACAGTGGTAATAAACTCAAAGTCGTCGCAACCGCTGACGTTGAATTTATTGTTAGTGATGTTGGCGGTATTCATGTGTGTTCAAATAAAGGTTTAAGCCATACCCAATTAACCCTAAAAGTCTTAGAGCAAAAAACCGCACTTTTTCGTTGTCATAAACAATACCTACTGGCACCGAGTGCAATTTCTGAAATTGAAATCACCGACAGCGGCGCAGAAGTCACTACCCATAGCGGCGCTAAAGTTCCTGTTTCACGCAGATATCTCAAAGAGTTGAAACTGTTGCTTGGATTTCAATAGTCTTTAGTTCAAAAGACATGTGATACAGGCCACATTTACTCTGCTGGTCAAACCGCTCACAGTGAATATTTACCGCTTACGCAAGACATTCAACCTGTCACAGAGTTCGCCCCCAATTGACCACCTTGATGCTTTAAAGTGGTCACACGATATAAATGGGGAGATATAAAAATGACTTGGTTTCTACTCTGTGTTGCTTTACTCATCGGCGGTTACTTTATTTACGGGACCTTTGTCGAAAAAGTATTCGGCATTAACACTCAAAGACAAACACCCGCTTTTACACAAACAGACGGCGTCGATTTCGTGCCAATGTCTAAAGGCAAAGTCTACTTAATTCAATTATTAAACATAGCTGGAGTCGGCCCAATTTTTGGTCCTATTCTCGGCGCACTATACGGTCCAGCGGCTATGTTGTGGATTGTATTTGGTTGTATTTTTGCTGGTGCCGTTCACGATTATTTTTCGGGGATGTTATCGGTACGTAATAACGGTCAATCGGTTCCTAACCTAGCGGGTAAATATTTAGGCAAAAGCGCCAAACACTTTATGAACTTTTTTGCCATTATCTTATTGTTGTTAGTTGGAGTGGTGTTTATCCCTGCTCCTGCGGGCTTGTTGAGTAAACTAACTGGTTTAGATGTGACCATTTTTGTTGGTATTATTTTTGTCTATTACTTAGTTGCCACTATCGTTCCTATCGATAAAATCATTGGTCGCTTATACCCATTCTTCGGTGCATTACTGGTATTTATGTCACTGGGTCTTATCATAGCCCTAGCAGTGTCAAGCGAACATACCATGTTGCCAGGCTTTGTAATGGGCGACTTTTTTAGCAACCTAAACCCTAATGACATGCCGCTATGGCCTGCATTATTCATCACCATTGCTTGTGGAGCCGTATCGGGTTTCCATGCAACACAATCTCCATTAATGGCGCGCTGTGTTGAAAATGAGTCAAATGGTCGCTTTGTGTTCTTTGGTGCCATGATTGGTGAAGGTGTGATTGCGCTAATTTGGTGTGCTATTGCATTATCATTCTTTGGTGGTGTGGAAGGATTAAATGCCGGCATGGGTGGCAACCCAGCTAATGTGGTATACGAAGCATCTAATGGACTACTAGGCACATTTGGTGGTTTCTTGGCTATCTTGGGTGTGATTGTATTACCTATCACCTCAGGTGATACTGCATTTCGTTCAGCACGTCTAATCTTGGCTGAGTTCTTTAACATTAAACAAATCGAGCTACCTAAGCGCTTACTGCTAGCATTACCATTATTTGCTGTTGGTGCAATGCTCACTCAAGTCGATTTTGGCATTATCTGGCGCTACTTTGGTGTTGCAAACCAAACCACTGCGGTATTGATGCTATGGACTGCAGCGGCTTACTTACTGCGCCATAATAAGTTTCATTGGATTTGTACTGTACCAGCGATGTTCATGACCTGTGTTGTCATTAGCTTTATGTTGAACTCATCAACATTAGGTGCGGGTTTACCAATGACAGTATCAACCATTGCAGGTTTAGTCACTACCGCAATTATTGCCGCAATGATTATTATTAATACTAAAGGTAAAGGCGATATAGATTCAGATGATGAAGAAAAAGTCGAATTCGTCAAAGAGCAATAATCGCTCATATTAAATAAAAACGGCAGCCTAGGCTGCCGTTTTTGTGTAGATATCTCTTTGGTTGCAATATAGGTATAATATCATCAAACTCAATTAGCTCGCACGGCCCATGACACAAGCAAACAACCCGCTTCACGGCATAAAACTAGAAACGATAGTGACTTCACTGGTTGAAAAATACGGCTGGGAAGAACTCGCATCGAGGATAAACATTCAGTGTTTCAAAGATAACCCGAGTGTAAAATCAACCTTGAAGTTTTTACGTAAAACGCCTTGGGCCCGCGACAAAGTTGAATACTTGTACCTTAAAGCTAACAAGCTGCCATTGCCGCCACCGAAAGAAGATAGTCGCGGAGCATTGACGACTAAACCTCGGCCATCAAAGGCAAAAGTAGCCTCAACGAGACCTGCAACCCACAAAGCGGCTACAGCAAAACCAAGCTCAAGCACAGCTGCAGAAAAATCGACAACACCTGTCAATGTGGATATTTGGGGAACAAACTCAAATTAATGTATTAAGAGGTAACCATTGCAGGGGCTTATAACGGAAACTCAAAAATCAATCGCCACACTTTAAGCCCACCACCTACTTGATAACTTAATCCAAAATGCTCTATTTCAACACTGTCTAAACCTATTGCACTCAAGGTAATAGGTTTAGAAAAAGCCAACGTAGTACCAATTTCATAAGTATATGAGGTTAATACATTATCCCCAACCGGCGAGACAAATTTTAGCTTATCGAAATACCAATGTCCGGCAATAAAAAATCTCGGCTCAACCCGAGTATCCTGCCACTGCCAATCATAATTAACCCCAAAATCAATACCGCTTTTAAACACGGAATAGCCTTCTGTACTGTCATTTTGATTACTTTGATAACCCGCATAATAAATCCGATTGACCCATACTGGAGTGAATAAAGGCGCATCGAGCTTATAGAGTGCAGAAATGCCAGTTGAAAAAATGCCTACATGGCTGGAAGTTGAAAAATTATGCCCATAACCTAAATCAACATAACTCTCTAAGGTTAACTTATCATCCACTCGCCAGTGATATTCAAGCCCAGGGGTTAACGTTATCGTACCAACACTTTTAGGAATACTGCCTTGAGGTAAATCGTTAAATGAATAATCAAAAAAACCCAGCGATGCGGTAAAGCGAAGTTTAAGTAAATAATCGTCGTTTGAGTCAAGCACAAACCCCAAAGGAATATTGGCCACAGCAGCACTTTGGCCTGAGGTTCGATAAATACCACTGCCTAAATAATTGGCAAACGCATAATGTGAAGCATCAGGTTCAGTGATTAATTGAGGGGATGTTGGTGAAGGTAATTCAGATCCATAGCTACCCCTACTGCAAAAAAACAGAAGCGCTACCAAGATTAAGCGAAAAAATAGCGCTGCAAAGCGCGCAGAAGCAAATGATGATGACCCAATAAGCTGTGTGTTCTGCCCTTGTCTCATCATCATTTAAACTATTTCTGTGCCAAACTATTCATCGTGAAAATGATATTCCGACATCATATGACCTAGCTCAGTGGACTTGGTCTTTAAATATGATTCGTTGTAGCGATTTTTACCGACTTGCAACGGAATACGTTCCACTACTTCAATGCCCACATTTTGCATTGCCATCACTTTACGCGGATTATTGGTCATCAACTTCACTTTGGTCACCCCAATTTGGGTTAACATCGGTAAAATCATGTCGTATTTACGCATGTCGGCTTCAAAACCCAAACGCAAATTGGCTTCTACGGTATTAGCACCCGCATCTTGGAGCTCATAAGCACGAATTTTATTGAGTAAGCCAATCCCACGCCCTTCTTGACGTAAGTACAACAAAAAGCCTTGGCCTTTTTCAGCGATACTTTGCATGGCGGCTTGTAATTGAAAACCACAATCACAACGTAAACTAAATAATGCATCACCGGTTAAACATTCAGAATGAACACGACCTAGCATAGGTTGAGTGGGATCCAGTTGACCAAATGTCAACGCAACGTGTTCTTTACCAGTAGCAATTTCTTCGAAACCGTGCATGGCAAAAACACCCCAAGGTGTGGGTAACTTAGATGTTGCGATATATTTTATCGGCATGAATTAACCTTACGACAACTAACTGTAAAAGAAAATATTAGAACTTAGCAGGAGCAAAACCCGTGACTTCTTTTATGCCCATCTCACGGCCTAACGCCGTTAAAGGATGCACAACCACTAAGCCTTTAACCGATTTATTTAACTTACCCATATCAGCTTGTTCAGCTTTGGTTAAAGTGCGCTTAAAACCGAGCGCTTTTAGTGCTGTACCTTCTTGACTAAACTGACGCGTTTGTTGGCCTTTAATACTCGCGATTCGCTTAGTAACAGTGGCCACTTCTTTCTTAAACTGCAGGACAATCGTGGCGTCGCCACGTGCTTCAGCCGCAGCTAATTTGCGACGAAACTTGTCTAATTTATCATTCAATGTCTGCAGTTCTAGCTTTAAATTCATTTGATTACCTTAAGTGCTTTGGTGTGTTAGTGAATCGTTTACGTTTATACGTTTATCACAACACCGTTTCGGAGGCAGATTATATACCCAAAACCCCCTAAGATGCGAATAGGAAACGCTTCTTATAGACATGAACTGGTAAAGTTTTTCAACCTCGATACACAATTTGGCAAGTACTACCCTGCGAAAAACCAACGCTACTATTCCACTTTGTCCTGACCTTGTGAGCATAATTAATGATTTTTATGGTCTCGACTCACTAATTCCTCGCTGATGTAACAGTTTAAAAGCTCCTCACCGCTGTCTAATTACCACTCATCTTGTTTAATTGTTCAGCAACCACATCCAGCAAAGCCGCTTTCTACAGCATTTCCATCAAGCCACCATTGCAATACTTATGATAATCATTATCATTCTCATAAATATTAATAGAGGTCCATGTTATGTCGCCACTGCGTTTATCACTACTTGCTATAGCTTGCCAAAGTGTATTGTTTCCAGTTTATGTTCATGCCCAAACACCTATTCCATCGCCAGAGATTATTGCACCAGCATCAAGTGATTCGAGCAGTGCATCAGACTCAGAACACTATGAGCGAATGACGGTTTACGGCAGACAAAATCAAGTAGTAATGAACTCAGGATTAGCGACTAAATCTGATATGTCGCTTATGGAAACGCCTGCAGCGGTAGTCATCGTTGATGAGACACTCATCGACTCACAAGGCATCACCAATATGCAGGATTTAGTGCGTAACATAAGTGGTGTAACCCAAGCCGGTAATAATTATGGTATTGGCGATAACATAGTCGTGCGAGGGTTAGGTGCAAACTACACTTACGATGGTATGTATGGCGGCGCAGGTTTAGGTAACACCTTTAATCCCACTCGTTCATTGACTAATGTGAGTTCTGTTGAGGTTCTCAAAGGTCCAGCAACAGGGCTTTATGGTATGGGCAGCGCGGGCGGTGTAATTAACCTTATTGAGAAAAAGCCTGAGTTTGTTAGCAAACAACTGTTTGAAGCCGAAGTAGGTCAATGGGATACCTACTCTCTTATGGCTGATTCTACTGGCGGTATAACTGACGACCTAGCCTACCGTCTAGTGGCGAAAACCGCCCGTAGTACCGGTTATCGAGATCTAGGTACCGATCGCGATGAAATATATGGCTCGCTTAAATATGTGCTTAATGAAAATCAAAACATTATGCTATCAACGGCTTATATTAATGATGCCATCCCTGTCGACTCAATAGGCCATCCTATCCGCATCTATAATGCCGCCTCTGTCGAGGGCAAAACCGCAGGTGAAGTGAACGGGCAGGATTTGGTCAATGATCCAACCAATAATGGCTTACAGCTAACAGATCAACAACGTCAACAATTAGCGGATTCATTAAGTGCAAACGATGGCTTAACACCTTATCAATTTGGCCATAATGGTCTTATTTCACCGATGGCGAAAGACAACAAGGGTGAAGAGTTACGCTTTAAACTCAGCCATAATGTGTACTTAACCGATAATTTGTTTTTAAATCAGCAGTTGCAACACCGTGATTACGAAACCAGCTTTGCACGTCAAACTGGTGCTTATAATTACGTTTATTGGCGACGAAATGGCGTTATTAATGCCGATCCCCGTGCGCCTTTAGTTGAGGATGGCACCTTATATCCTTTTGCCGCCCGTCGTCAGGAATATCGCAAAGTCTCGGCAGAAGAAAAGTCGTGGCAGTATTTTGCTGATTTGCGCTATGACTTCGATATCGGCCATATCAGTAACGAATTACTGGTCAATGCTAACTTTGAAGACCGCGACATCCGCTTTAAACAATATTCGATTTACGATGCCGATTACACCTTGAAAGATGCTAATGGCAATCAATCCTATCAAGGAAGCTTGCCGTACATTTATGACATCCGTAACCCTAATTGGGGCGAGGGAGAGTTTGAAGAGTACGATCCGTTATTAACCAGTAATTATAATAAATCAGTAACGGCATGGGGGTTAGGTATACAACATGTGGGCTATTTAGGCGGCGGATTTACCAGCCGTATTGGGTTTGCTTTTAACGAAATAAAACAAACTTACCAACACTTAGGCGTTGATGCTCGTTACAGCAGTAGCCTTGCGGATCCACAACCAGAAGCAGACACCACAGATAACGGTGTAACCTACAATTTAGGCCTAACCTATATGCCTACTGATGATATCTCTGTATTCATTAATCACTCTAAAGGTCGCACGACTTATAGTGTATTAGGTGATGTAAAAGGTAATGAAGCTGATCGTGATGATTCACAATCAATCAGTAATGATTTGGGTATTCGGATTAAAGCATTTGATGACCAATTACTGGCATCATTAGTATTGTTTAAAACCTCACGAACCAATGTGGCCTACAGCAATCCAGATTACGACAGTAGTGCAGTCACGCCTAACATTGACCCATACTTTTATAATGGTAGCGAAGACACCAAAGGGGTTGAATTAGATCTTAATGCATATTTAAGCGAACAGTGGAAAGTCAACGTTAACGCAGTTTACCAAGATGCCAGAGACAACCAAAACCCCAATAGTAATGATTATGGACAACGCCAAAAAGGCATACCTTATGTTACTGCAGGCGCTTGGGTAACTTATGCCACAGCATTGGGCTTACCTGCGCCACTGTCATTAAGTTTAGGCGCTAAATATGTCGATGAACGCAGCACGCAGTCTAGCTCATTTGGCATACCTGACGGTTATGTGCCCAGTTATAGCGTCATCGACTCGGCTATTAGCTATGATGTTGAGCGTTATAAAATCCAACTGAACATTAATAACCTATTTAATCAAACGTATTTCGATAAGGCCATGTTTTTAGGGGGTCTTCCTGGCGAAGAGCGTAATGCGAAGTTAACCTTAACTTATCGTATTTAAAAGCATATCAATCTGGATTTTGTTTGCTCGAAATCTAGATCTCAATTTAGCGCTAAATCTAACGCTAAATTGAGTAACGAGATGATGAAAGCACTGCCTGTGGCAGTGCTTTTTTTATCGCTATCTAATGAGCATAATTGACTATTTAGGCTACATGTAGGATAAACGAAGCATTAATTCAATAGCTTATCTTAGGATGTTATTTGATGGCTAATACCATTTTTAGTCCATACACCTTGACCAATGGTGCGATCATTGCCAATCGCTTAGTCAAAGCGGCAATGGAAGAGAATCTTGCCAACGTTCAGCAACAACCAGATCAAGCATTGTTCAACTTATACGATGCTTGGGCCAAGGGCGGTGTTGGATTAATGATTACCGGTAATGTGATGATTGACCCTTTAGCCATGACAGGCCCTGGTGGCGTGGTACTCACATCCAGCAGCGCACTTGAGCCGTTTATCCAATGGGCCAAAATAGCCAAGCAAAATAACGCCAGAGTGTGGATGCAAATTAATCATCCTGGCCGTCAGGTATTTAAAGCGATGGGGGGCAAAAATATTGCACCTTCAGCTGTCGCGCTCGATTTAGGTAAACACTCATCGATGTTTTCTCAGCCTAAAGCAATGACAACCACTGACCTTGATGATGTTATTCAACGCTTTGTCACGACCGCAAGCATGGCTCAACAAGCGGGTTTTGATGGTGTACAAGTTCATGCCGCACATGGTTATTTGTTAGCGCAGTTTTTATCACCGTTAACTAATCAGCGCGATGATGAATGGGGTGCAAGCTTAGAGAATCGAGCCAGGTTATTAATTGAAGTGGTCAAGCAAATTAGGCATAAATGTGGTGCAGATTTTGATATTGCGGTAAAGCTTAACTCAGCCGATTTTCAACGCGGTGGTTTTGATGTCGACGATGCCGAAAAAGTGATTAATATGCTCGCACCGCATCAGGTTGAAATGGTCGAGTTATCCGGCGGCAGCTATGAAGCCCCCGCAATGCAAGGTCGCAGCGCCGATGAGCGCACCTTAGCTCGAGAAGCTTACTTTTTACATTTAACCGCACAGTTAGTTCTGCGTAGTCCAATTGCGTTGATGTTAACGGGAGGCATTTATCGCCTGCCTGTTGCGCAACAAGTCGTTGATGCCGGCTTTGCCTTATGCGGCATTGCCAGCGCCCTTGCCTTTTATCCTGACTTAGCCAAAATATGGCGCAGTAAACCTGAGTTCACCCCTGCGATGCCCACGGTGAATTGGCAGAGCAAACCTTTAGCCGGGCTAGCGACAATGGCAATCATTAAACGCCAGCTTCGCCGAATAAGCCAAGGCAAACACCCTCAAATTAATGACTCCCCCATATGGAGTTTATTGGTCGATCAATTTAACACCAGACAACGCACTAAACGTTATCGCTATGGTTTAGGTCTTTCTAATGATCAACATGTAAACGATTAGCCTCTTAAATATTAACGTGCTAATAATGAACCAGCTAACCATTAAAGCGCTGGCATTAAACGACTAGTCTTAAAAAATGCTAGCGCTTAAAACGATAAATCTGCTGATTGCTGCTGCCACGCCATAATAACGCGGGATCGGCTTTATCTTGTTCAAACTTACCGTCGATTAGTACATCGACTAATGCCACCACAGCTTGCTGCTGTGGCGTGAGATCGGCCTGTTGATAACCAGTCCATAACCAAATGTCTTTATCGGGACATTCAGTATTTACCCTAGTCACTAATTGCAATACGGCTTCTAGATTAGCCGGATGCAGTGGGTCACCACCACTTAACGATAGGCCGCGCCGATAAATACGGCTGTCGGTTAAATCAGCAATAATCTGATCTTCTAACGCTTGGCTAAATACATGGCCAGCATCTACACGCCAAGTACTTTGGTTATAACATCCCTTACAGGCATGCTCGCAACCGCTAACAAATAAGCAGCAACGGGTGCCCTCGCCGTTGATCACATCAACACTATGGTAAGCACTGTAATGCATTATAAATGCTTCACTCTGCGTTTAACTTCTTCTTGCTTACCAAAGTTAAACGGCCGCGCATCAGGACTGCCTAAATAACCACATACACGGCGAGTCACCGATACCCTACTAGGCTCATGGTTACCGCATTTAGGGCAGACAAAGCCCTTGCTGGTACAATTGAACTCACCAATGTAGCCGCAATCGTAACACTCATCTATCGGGGTGTTAGTTCCGTAATATGGCACCCTGCTGTAGCTGTAGTCCCAGACATTTTCCAGTGCTTCAATGTTGTTTTGCATGTTAGGAAATTCGCCGTAGCAAATGAACCCACCATTAGCGATGGCTGGGTAAGGTTGTTCAAAATCAATTTTATCAAAAGGATTCACTTTCTTTTCAACATCTAAATGGAAACTATTAGTGTAATAGCCTTTGTCTGTCACCCCAGGTACTACACCGAACTGGGTGGTATCAAGTAGGCAAAAGCGACTACATAAATTTTCACTTGGGGTACTGTACAAACTAAAACCATAACCGGTTTCTTGCTTCCAAGATTCAGTGGCTTGTTTTAGATGATGAATAATGGCGACCGCTTTGTCACGTAGTTGCGTGTTATCAAACACATGCTCAGCATTGCCATATAAAGCATTAACCGTTTCGTGCAGGCCAATAAAGCCTAACGAAATTGACGCACGGCCATTTTTAAAGATGTCGCTAACATCATCATCAGCATTTAAGCGTACACCGCAAGCACCTTCCATGTATAAAATCGGCGCAACACGGGCTTTAACCCCGGTTAAGCGTGCAATCCGCGTGTCTAACGCTTTGCGAGCGACTAACAAACGTTCATCGAGTAATTGATAAAAACGCTGCTCATCTTTACCCGCTTCTAACGCAATACGCGGTAAGTTAAGGCTAACCACACCTAAATTATTGCGACCTTCGTGTACTTGTTGACCATCTTGTTCATAAACCCCCAAAAAGGAGCGACAACCCATGGGGGTTTTAAATGAACCAGTGACTTTAACCACCTGATCATAATTTAAAATATCTGGATACATACGCATAGTTGAGCAGGTTAAGGCCATCTTTTTGATGTCGTAATTGACGTCAGTTGCTTGATGATTGACGCCATCTTTAATGGCAAACACCAATTTAGGAAAGACGGCCGTTTTGCGGTTTTTACCTAAACCAGCCATGCGCACAGTTAACATCGACCGCTGAATTAAGCGAGACTCCCACGACACACCTAAACCAAAGCCAAAGGTCACAAACGGCGTTTGGCCATTGGCGGTATGCAAGGTGTTGACTTCATATTCCAACGACTGAAATGCATCATGACACTCTTTTTCGGTTTGCGTCATTGCATAACCTTCGACATCGGCTACTTGCCATTTGCGAGCCACAGCAAGGTGTTTTTGATAACTAATTTGCACAAACTCAGCCAACACTTCATCAATACGGTTAATGGTTGTACCGCCGTAAATATGGCTCGCCACTTGGGCAATAATTTGCGCAGTCACCGCCGTTGCTGTTGAGATGGATTTAGGCGGTTCAATTTCAGCATTACCCATTTTAAAACCATGAGTTAACATGCCAGCTAAATCAATTAGCATGCAGTTAAACATCGGGAAAAATGGTGCATAGTCGAGATCATGATAGTGAATTTCTCCTTTCTCATGAGCGCTAACCACATCTTTAGGTAACAAGTGAGTTTTAGCGTAATGCTTGGCAACAATCCCTGCGAGTAAGTCTCGTTGAGTTGGAATCACTTTGGCATCTTTATTGGCATTTTCGTTTAAAATGGCATTGTCTGATTGCTCAACCAAACCACGAATAGCGCAGTTTAATTTACTCTGAGTCTCACGATGAGTGTCACGGTCGTGTCGATACTCAATATAGTGACGTGCCACCGACTTAAACGGTCCTGACATTAATAAGTTTTCAACTGCATCTTGTAGCTCGTGAATATCAACTTCGGTTTTGCAAGCCATTTGCTGCTCAACCGTTTGCGCTAACTGCAGCGCATATTGATGGTCAGCTTGACCTGCAGACTCCATTGCAGCCACAACAGCCTCTTTGATCCGACAACCATCAAATGCTGTCCGGCATCCATCCCTTTTCACGACTACAAGCATACAACCATCCTTACAAGCACTATATATAGAGCTTTAATTTACAAAAGACACAATATAGAGTGTATTAGATACATTAACGCTGAGTATTACTTTGATCCAGATCATAATTGTCGGCAGTACTTTTTATTGCAAATAACTTGCTATTCGCAATAGATATTGTAGGTGTGGAAAATGATTTTTATGACGGGAGATCGCATGGTAGAAAAAAATGAAAATAGCATCGCGATGTAAGATTTTGGCAAACAAGTTATCTCATAGGTAACCGTGTAGTTGTGGTTTTTAGCCGTTCAAAATGATGAGCATTTCGATGACCTGACATCAAATACAGCGTTAATGACAGTATCAATCGTATAAGTGACTTATTCATTACGACAAGATGAATACTCAGGACAAAGAGGCGCGACATGAGATTGAATAAGTCAAACTAATACAGATTGCGCCGATAACGCATCCCAGAATAAATAAGCGCCCTCTCCTTGATGCTGAACATCCATGTGATACCAATATCTGTACCACGATTGACAGGCACTACCTGATTAATCACCCATTAAGCACTTAGACGCGAACGGGTATATTGCCGTCAATACACCAGTCCGACATCGCCTAAGTGTTACTTTAAGGTTGCTTCAATTAAATGGTGAATATCTTTGACTGCCTGCTCACCCGCTTCAATAGCCTCTTTGGCGCGATGAAACTCCATGGTGCCAATATCAGCAACATCGGGCACAATACAAATATCAGGTGGCTCGCCCATTAAACGTGAACGTTTATGGCGTTGTTCTAAAATATCCATGGATTGTGACATCACCGCCAACATACCAGGATGAGATTTTGAGCTGCTCATGGCCAGCTTATCGGTTAAGCCACTCATGTACTCTTTGCCTTTCCCCCATAAATCCATAAAGCCGGTTTCAAGCTCACGCTTTTGTTCAATAGGTTCTGACTTACTGGCTTTACGGCTTTTTACTTGTTCTGGGATCAAATGCATTTGGCCTCGGCGATGAGCATTTAAATCTACCGCAATAACCACATCAACACCCATCGAACGGGCTAATGAAACAGGAACCGGATTGACGACTGCACCATCGACAACCCATCGATTACCTTGCTGCACGGGTGGTAAAAATCCAGGCATCGAACATGAAGCACGCACGGCATGGCGCAAGTCACCTTCTTTAAACCAAATCTCTTGCCCAGAATATAAATCTGTCGCCACCGCAGCAAACGGGCGCTGCAATTGTTCAATATTAAGGTCACCAATACGGTTAGCTAAAACATCAAACACTTTCTCACCACTAATAAGTCCGCCTTTACGCCAGCCTAAATCCATTAGGCCAAGTACATCCCAGCTTGAAAAGCCACTGACCCAAGTTTCAAGCTCAGCCAAATGATCATTGGCATAAGCTGCGCCGACTAACGCCCCCACCGAACAACCAGCCACTTTGTCTGGGTAAATGTCTAACTTGGCTAACCCATTCAATACCCCAATATGTGCCCAACCTTTAGCGGCTCCACTGCCTAGCGCTAATCCCACGGTGAGCTTTGTCATCTTTGTTCCTTCCATACTCTGTATTCATCTTTACCATAAAGCTCGGCTTAGTCGACCAATGACCTCGTCGAACTCAGGCAATAATATAATGCTAAAAAATAGCATAACTAAAGCGACTCTTGTTGGCTATAGCAAGGTGAAACAGCTATAATCGTCGGCTTACATTTTTTAGGGGATCTACCTTTGCAATTTACCGATTTTTCGTTGGACAAGCGCCTGCTTGACAGTTTAAAGCACCTTGGCATTTCTACGCCTACCGATGTTCAAGCGCAAGCACTTCCCATTGCCTTATCAGGTAAAGATTTAATGGCATCGTCTAAAACCGGCTCAGGTAAAACCTTAGCGTTTTTGTTGCCTGCTATGCAGCGAGTGATATCCACCAGAGCATTGTCGAAAAAAGATCCGCGGGTATTGATTTTGTTACCTACGCGAGAACTCGCCCAACAAGTTTATGGCCAATTACGTTTATTAGTTGCTAATACCCAATATAAAGCCATTAGCGTACTTGGTGGTGAGAACTTTAACGACCAAGCTAAAGCCTTGGCCAGAGATCCGCATTTTATCGTTGCCACACCAGGGCGTATTGCCGATCACTTACAACAACGCCATTTATATTTAAACGGCTTAGAATTGTTGGTGCTAGACGAAGCAGACCGCATGCTCGATTTAGGTTTTGCGCCACAGCTAAAGGCCATCAACGATGCTGCCGATCATAAACGTCGCCAAACCTTAATGTTTTCGGCCACTTTGGATCATGACAGCATAGGTGATATTGCAGCAACATTACTGAAAACCCCAAGCCATGTCTCCATTGGTGAGTCTTACAGTGAACACAAAGATATTGAACAACGGATTATTTTGGTTGACCATTTAGACCATAAACAAGCCTTGTTGCAGCATATATTAAGCCAAGAACAGCATAAGCAAGTGATTGTATTTACCGCGACGCGTTCAGATACAGACCGTTTAGCGACCCTGTTAGCCGCACAAGGTTTTGCGACCTCAGCGCTCAGTGGTGATTTGAAGCAATCGGCTCGTAACCAAATTATGGATCAATTTGCTCGAGGCCAATCGCAAATACTGGTGACTACCGATGTGGCATCACGTGGCCTTGATTTAATCAACGTCTCCTTAGTGATTAACTTTGATATGCCAAAGTTTGCTGAAGAGTATGTCCATCGTATTGGCCGAACAGGTCGCGCAGGCGCTAAAGGTGATGCAGTGTCGTTTGTGGGCCCTAAAGATTGGGACAGCTTTAAAAAAATCCAACTATTTTTACGTAAAAACTTTGACTTCACTGTAGTTGAAGGTTTAAAAGCCAAATTTAATGGCCTAAAAGACAAGCCTCAAGCAGCTAAAGCCGGTACCAGTGCAAAAGCCGCCGTAACCAGCAATAGAGCTAGCGTGGCGAAAAAAGCCAAAGCAGCCCCTAAGAGTGATAAACGCTTTATTACCGGGGTTGATGTAGGTGATGCACCTGTGCGCCGTAAAGTTAAACCGATTGTCATTATTGAAGACGACGGAACAACAGAAGACTAAACGGCACATCAATCGCTGATAAACTGCGATGACAGAATAATCAATGTAGGGCAGAACACTGCCCTACAACAAATGAACAATAACGAGCATGCTAACAGCATTATCGTATGAATAAACCAGTAAGGATTAACATGAAAATTTGTGGTGTGGAATTAAAAGGCGGCGAAGCCATTATCTGTTTACTGACCTATGAAGGCGAAACGTTTAACGTGCCAGCATGTCGTAAAGTTTCATTCAGTATTTCACAATCAGCTAGCACTGAATCCATTCGTGAATTTGATTTTGCGTTTAAAAAACTAATGAGCGATTATAAAGTTGATGAAATCGCCATTATTGAACGTGAGCAAAAAGGTAAATTTGCAGGCAGTGCCACCAGCTTCAAACTTGAAGCGACACTACAATTAATGGACCTTCCGGTTTCGCTTATTTCTCCTTTAACCATTAAAGAGCAACTAAAGCGCAACCCACCACAAGTTGACTTCGACTCATTGGACCTAAAACGCGTCCAATTAAATGCTTTTGACGTTGCTTATGTTCAACATAATCGACTCATTTTCGGTAAAGTGTAAACACAGAACCGTTGTATTGTGGCGTTACCCATACCGAAAAAACGGTCGCGGTAGCGCCAGAACTAATCAGTTGATTTATGACAGACACTAAAACTAAAACGATCAAAGCCCCGCCTAAAATGCCAGTCAAATCGGCGAGCCAGTCATTAAAACCCAAAGCAGACCTCAGCCTGCTAGTCACTAGCGCGGATATCAAAAAACAGCAGAGTGAACAGAGCCCTTTACGTTACCTAAACGGTTATCGGCCTGATGTGGTTGATAAAATCCGCCAATTGGTTGATACCAATGCATTGGGTGATCACTTTCTAACCCGCTACCCCAAAGTACACCAAGTACGTACAGACAAAGCCTTATATGATATGGCCATCGCATTAAAAAACACCTACATGCGTCAGTCAGACCCATTAGCCAAAGTCATTTTTGATGAAAAAATTAGCTTGAGCCATCACGCACTAGGTTTGCATTCTTATGTTAATCGCCGTCAAGGCAATAAAGTCAAAGCCAAAAATGAGATTAGAATAGCCTCACACTTAAAGCATATTCCGTTTGAGCTTTTACAAATGGTCGTGGTGCACGAACTGGCCCACTTGCGCGAAAAAGAACACAACAAAGCTTTTTATCAGCTGTGTACTTTTATGCTCGCCGATTACCATCAATTAGAATTTGATATGCGAGTATGGTTAGTCGCTGAAGAAGTCGGCCAATCGCCCTACGGAAAATAATCGATGGATTTTAATCATTGCCAACTCGCATCAGGCTTCCAGTTCTTCATCCACGCGGGGATATCACAGGCAGGCATAGGTCTGGCAATGCCATAACCTTGTGCTAATTCACAGCCTAGTTGTAATAATGCAGTGCCATGTTCAACGGTTTCAACGCCTTCAGCAATCACGTCACGTTTAAATGATTTCGCTAGGGCGATTACGCCTTCAACAATGGCGAAATCATCAATATTACTCAACATGTCTTTGACAAAGCTCTGATCTATCTTAATCAAACTGGCAGGCAATCGCCTAAGGTAAGTTAGCGACGAATAGCCAGTGCCGAAATCATCTAAAGCAAAATGGACACCTAGGCTCATGCAGTCATTCATGATAATTGACACATGATTAACATCTTCTAATGCGCTGGTTTCCAACATCTCTAGCTCTAAATAGCGAGGCTCAACATTAGGGTGGGCAGCGAGAAGATCCGTTAACGTCTGTATGAAGCCAGGCTGCATTAATTGTACTGCCGCAATGTTAACGCTAGTGCTTACCGGGAGATCAAGCGCCATAGCTTGCCATTGGCCGATTTGTGTTAATGCGGTATCAATAACCCATTCACCTATTTCAATCATCATGGTGTGGTTTTCAATTACAGGTAAAAACTCGATTGGACTTAATAATCCGCGCTCTGGATGTTGCCAACGAATAAGCGCCTCAACGCCCACCACTGTACCTATCTTCATATTAACTTTAGGTTGGTAATAGAGGACAAACTGATGATGATCTAAAGCATAGCGAATAGCCTCTAGACTTTCTCGTTGCACTTTAACAGCATCATCTTGCGCGGTATCAAATAAATGATAACGATTCTTGCCGGATTCTTTAGCCATATACATAGCTTGGTCGGCATGCCTCATCAGTAAATCAGCATCTACATTATCTCGCGGATAAAGCGTAACACCAATACTGGCGGATATATTGAGTACCACACCACTAACGGTTACTGGCTCTGACGCGGCCAATAATAGCCGCTCCAATACTGGCTCACAATCTTCAACTTTGGCTAAATCGGCCAACACAGCGACAAATTCATCACCACCAATGCGGCTTAAGCTATCACCTTCACGAAGCGCCTCTTTCATCCGGATCGATAGTGCAATAAGCAGTTCATCACCGATATCATGCCCATAGGCATCGTTGACCGTTTTAAAACCATCTAAATCTAGAAATACCACCGCTAAGGACTGCCCGTGTCGACTGCACTGCAGCATGGCTTGAGATAATCTGTCTGCCAGCAATACCCGATTGGGCAAATTGGTCAGTACATCATAATGAGCAATACGTTCTAATTGTTCTTGATGCTGTTTCATCGGCGTAATGTCGCTCGCTAAAGAGACATAATGGGTCGTTATACCGTTTACATCACAAACTGCACTGATGGTCTGCATTACTGCATACACTTCATTATTTTTACGGTGATTCCAAATTTCGCCATACCAGTATCCTTCGTTGACGATGGCTTGCCACATATCAACATAGAACTCTGGTGATTGACGTTCTGATTTGAGAATGCGAGGGGTTTTCCCTATCGCCTCTTCACGGCTGTAACCTGTGATGTCACTGAAGGTCTTATTGACTTCGATAATAAGACCTTCAGCATCCGTGATCATAATGCTTTCACGAGCATGAGTGAATACCTTGGCGGCAAGGGCTAATTGTTTTACGCGCTTCTCTTTCTCTGCGTTGGCCAGAACTAACTCGTCTGCCCGCTTATCTTTCTCTTGGTTTTGAAAAGCCAGCTCTATGTTAGCAAGGGCTAATTCATTAGCACGTTGCTCTTTGTCTGCATTGGCCAGAACCAACTCGTCTGCCCGCTTATC
>NZ_JACJER010000055.1:21652-30292 GCF_014164185.1 Shewanella sp. SG44-6
TCTTTCTCTTGGTTTTGAAAAGCCAGCTCTATGTTAGCAAGGGCTAATTCATTAGCACGTTGCTCTTTGTCTGCATTGGCCAGAACCAACTCGTCTGCCCGCTTATCTTTCTCTTGGTTTTGAAAGGCCAGCTCTATGTTAGCAAGGGCTAATTCGTTGGCGCGCTGTTCTTTGTCTGCGTTAGCCAGAACCAACTCGTCTGCCCGCTTATCTTTCTCTTGGTTTTGAAAGGCGAGCTCTTTGTTCGCTCGGTTTTGACTATCTTCAGCTTGTTTTCTATCACTGATGTCAATCATAGCGGCAAGACAGTCTGTGCCTGTGATACCGAGATTAGCCTCAATATCGAGCCAAAGCGTATTATTACTCACTTGGCCTAATACTTCGCAAGATTGAATACCACTACCGCTAAAGGCTTTTCCTAAGCAACGTTTAAAAATTTCACGATATTGTGCTGTGACATAGTGTGAAAACGGTTTGCCGACTAAGTGATCGCGATCAATACCCAATAGGCTGGCACCTCGTAAATTGACTTGACTAATCATGCCATTGAGATCAAATACAAAGTAAGCAATCGGAGCAAATTCAAATAACTCGGTGTAACGATAATATAATCGTTCTGTTATCCGAGCTTGCTTTAACTCCTCATTTTGCATTTCCAATTCAATCTGATGAACCTGCAACTCATGGAGCATCTTTTTGGCTTCATAGTCACGAGAAGGAGATTGCGTATCACTAGTTTGCTTTTTCAGTTTAGCTTCCGCACGCTCACGTAGCACTTTGGTAGACGGCTTGGCTGACTTAGGAGTAGTCTTCATAAGCTAGGCCTGATCTTACGTAACTCTGATTCAAGCAGCTTGGCTTCACTGATATCGGTAAAGGTGATCACCACACCATCAATTACATCATCTTGGGTACGGTAAGGCATGATACGGACTTTGAACCAGCGTTGGTTTTTAGCGGTTATTTCTTTTTCGATGAAGATAAGCGTCTTCAATACTTCCTTTGAATCTTCTTGTAGCAGGACATAATCTAATTCCGTAACGATATCAGACAACGCACGGCCCACATCACTTTGGATAAGCTTAAATAAATGCGTCGCATAGTTAGTGAAGCGGCGAACATGCAGTTCGTTATCCAGAAAAATGGTGGCAATTTGAGTACTATTAAGCAGATTTTTCATGTCGTTATTGACCCATGACAAATCATCCACTTTTGATTGCAGCTCATTATTGACGGTTTGCAATTCTTCATTCATTGACTGCATCTCTTCTTTGGATGTGGTCAATTCTTCATTGGTGGACTGCAATTCCTCATTGGCAGATTGCAGCTCTTCATTGGCAGACCTTAGCTCTTCTTGAGAAGATTGCATTTGTTCGCGAAGCGATTGTATTTCGTCATAGGCCTGTTGCAGTTCGGCCTGAGTTTCTTTGGCTAGTGAATCGCTTTTTCTACGCGGATATGGGGGCGGTGTCGCCACCTCAGTAAAGACCACCATCATCAAGCCGAGCAAGGCTTTTGGTTTAGAAATAGCTTGTACGGTCATATTGATCGTACATGTGTCTATGCTTAGGTTTTTAATGATTACGGGATCGACTTGCATCTGGGCATTCTTCATAGCCAGATCAAGTTGATATTGCAGTTCTTCACGCACCATCACATGAATATTCCAGTTGGCTTTTCCTGCCGCGGGTTCTAAATATTTTCCAGTGCGGCCATTAATATAAATAATGTCACCTGCCGCATTAACCAAAACCGCTGCTGGAGAAAAGTGCTGTAGGAGAAGTTGATCTGCCTGCATTTGTAGATTAGTAATCGTTGTAGTCATCTTACTGGTTCTCTCAGGTTCACTTTCTACCAAAGATATAATCGGAAATATCCTGGGTAAAAAGTCGACTTCCGTCTGCGGTGCAGGGCCATCAATGCGGGTGTATATGCGTGTATTTTCTTTGAGCTCTGAGAACAACGAGGTGTAATGACCAATGGTTTCAGCACTTCCCAAAATTAACATACCTTGAGAAGTTAATGAGTAGTGGAACAAGGGGATTAACTTCTTTTGTAATTCCGGTCCCAAATAAATCAGCAGATTACGACAGGTAACAATATCTAACTTAGTGAACGGTGGATCCATGATGATATTTTGTGGCGCAAAAATGACCATGTCTCGAATGCGCTTATTGATGCGATAACCACTTCCATCTTTAATGAAGTATCGATTCAATTGCTCTGGCGAGACATCAGCCTCAATACTTGCTGGGTAATAACCTTTTCGTGCAACATTGATGGCATCCTCACCAAGATCAGTTGCAAAGACCTGTAATGTGAAATGCCCTTTTGGCTTAACGTCATCCAATACATCCATAATCGTCATCGCAAGCGAGTAAGCCTCCTCGCCGGTAGAACAAGCCGTTACCCATGCTCTAAGTTGTTTACCTTGTGGATAATGAGCCAACAGTGCAGGAAGTGAGACGCGCTTAAGCTGCGCCCACACTTTTTGGTCTCGAAAAAAATGAGTAACGCCTATTAATATTTCTTTGAACAGCAGGTCTTGCTCTTGCGGATTATCACGCAAATAGTGCGCGTAGAGTTCAATGTTTTTAAGCTGATGCAAATCCATACGTCTTTCTATACGACGATAGATAGTGTTTTTCTTGTACAGTGAGAAGTCATTGCCACTGCGTCCACGTAAGATAATAATGATCCGCTCAAGCGCGCTTGTTGACATGAGCTCCGCACTCGACTCAAAATCGTTTGGCACACCGCGAGGGCTATGTTTGAGAAAAGCGATAATCTGTTCTGGTAAAGCTTCAGCAGGAGCAACGATGTCAGCCAGTCCAGTATTAATCGCGCTATAAGGCATTGAATCAAATTTGGCAAACTCAGGTGACTGCACCACAGACACCCCAGCATTTTCTTTAATGGCGCGTAAACCTAGGGTGCCATCAGACCCCATACCAGACAAAATAACCCCTACAGCCCGCTCATTCTGATCATTAGCCAACGCCCGAAAAAAGAAATCAATAGGTAAACGCAATCCGCGACTGGCGATTGGATCAAGCAGAAATAGCGATCCGTGAAGCATAGATAAATCTTTATTAGGTGGTATCACATATACACAGTTCGGCTTAACTTCCATCCCATTGCTGGCTTGGGTGACTTTCATTAAGGTGGTGCGTTGCAAAAGCTCAGGCATAATGCTTTTGCGAGTTGGGTCAAGGTGTTGAATAACAACAAATGCAATGCTGCTGGGAGTTAATACATGGGAAAAAAAATCTGCCAATGCTTCCAAGCCACCAGCTGAAGCACCAATACCCACAATGATAGGTGTATTCACCACAGCCAACCTACTGTAATCCTTAAGTGGCTTAGTCAATGTTTTACTTTGGTTTTTCATTGGGTGAGCTTTTTATTATGCATGCATTGATTGTAGACGAATTAATCAGACAAGTATGTCAACTCAATCACTGCGGGACAGTAATTTACCCATTAAGCATACCTTTGGCCTAAATATGAGTGACTTTATTAACGCAGACCTTTGTTTGTTGATAAAAAGCGTCTAAGTTTGTGCGTGAAACGGTGAGGCGGTTTATTTTTAAAAGTGCTTAGCTTGTACTTTTAGCGGTCAAATAAATTGAACACCGTTTTCGATTTTTTTCTTAAGGTTATGAGTACCGAAAACGGATAAAAGCTACAGAGCTAAGTGATTGAGGGCATATCTCTGAGGCGGTCGAAAACAGCAACTATTCCGGAGTCTCCCATTAAATTCATCTCAACATCATAAATACTTATATATATTAATTACACCCTGCCGCAGCAATTGATTGTATTTAATTGATGCTCTAAACAAGCTTTGAGACATAACAGTGAGGGGGCAAAGATGTCTGAGTTTGAGGGCAAACTGTTGGTGTATCCCCCCTCGGTTATATGAACTTAGACATGCACCTGTTTTTGACTATTTGAACTACTTAGCGCTGATATTCTCATAAATAGGATGAGTGCCAACAATGGCAAAGCACTGCCAATTGCCGCGACGTAAATCCAACCACCATGGGCATATACAACACTGGCCAATATAGAACCAAGGGCGCCACCAATAAAAATACTCGTCATATATAGTGCATTCAAACGACCACGACTGTGTGATCAAGTGTGTAGACGGCTCGCTGACCTAGCACCATATTCATTTGCACGGCAAAGTCGAGTAATACGCCGGTTAGCACCAGAAATATCACACCATACGGCAGGTTAAAAAACCCCGGAACAAAACTAATCACGGCTAACACCATGGCAAACTTTGACATTTTTTCGGTGTGCCCCGCATCCGCCATTCGTCCTGCAATAGGCGCAGCAACAGCACCTATTGCACCAACTAATGCAAACAAAGCAATTTGCGTTTGGCTTAACCCGTAGACAGATGACAACAGTAATGGCGCAGCGGTCCAAAACAAGCTGAATGATGCAAACATTAACCCTTGATACAAAGCACGCTGGCGTAATAAGGGATAGCGCTTAAATGACACTACTTAATGGGCGAAGGCATACCATGAGGTGACGAGCGAAGATACTGCGGTGGTGCAGTCACTTGCGCCCCTAATTCAGCGGCCGCATGCCAAACCCAATGTGGGTTGTAAAGGATCCCTCGAGCTAATGCCACGGCATCGGCCTTGCCAGTGGCGATGATCTCATCGGCCGCCTTTGGCTTGTCTATTAAGCCCACCGCAATAACCGGGATATCAACAGCGTGTTTTATGGCGTCAGCAAATGGCACCTGAAACTCTGGTGCAACGGGGATCTGTTGTTGAGGACTTAATCCTGCTGTGCTGACATGAATAAACTGACAACCCTTAACGCTAAGGGCTTTGGCTAATATAATACTTTGCTCAAGATCCCAGCCACCATCGACCCAATCGGTAGCTGAAATACGCACTCCAAGCGTGATCTTATCGGATACTGCAGCGCGGATGGCATCAATGATCTCGAGCAATAAACGCATACGGTTCTCAATGCTTCCACCGTATTGGTCATCACGCTGATTCGACAATGGAGATAAAAATTGATGGATTAAATATCCATGGGCAGCATGCACTTCGATGGCATCAATGCCTAATCGCTCTGCACGTTTAGCCGCGGCGGCAAAATCTGCCACAATATGACCAATATCGATAATGCTGGCGGCTTCTGGTCGCGGTCCATCAAGGGTAAATGGTATTGGTGAGGGGGCAACGGGTTGCCATCCGTTCGGTTGATCAGCAGCGATAATATTGCCACCATCCCATGGTTTTTGAGTTGATGCCTTACGGCCAGCATGTGACAACTGAATGGCAATGGGCATAGTGGAATAACGGCGAGCAACAGCCAATGATTTAGCGATTGCCTGCTCTGTTCTGTCGTCCCATAATCCCAAATCGGCATAGGTAATACGCCCAGTCGGATTGACCGCAGTGGCTTCAAGAATGAACAATCCTGCACCTGATAATGCTAATCGTCCCCAATGCAAAGTATGCCAATCTGTTGCGGCGCCTTCATCTGCTGAATACTGACACATTGGCGCAATAATGACCCGGTTTTCCAAAGTTAACTGACCCATTTTCAGGGATTCAAACAAATGACTCATAAAAAGGTTTCCTTGTTGATATAAGGTGACACAAGTGACTCATGGATCGGCGTCAGTAGTAAATATATATTCGTGGTAACAATAGATCTAAACGACTTAGGTTTAGTCTTATTTTTCTTCGCTACACCATTAGCCTATTTATCAACAATCAGCTAAATACTGTTAACCCGTTGATAAAATTGTTTCAAGTGGCTTAGAGGTTTATAAGTTAAATTGTGCCATAGCTTAGCTGGTAATAATCACGCTAACGAAGAGATTATGACCCAGAGACGAGAGCTCAAGCGTAGTGATGATTTTAATCAGACATGATAAAGGAATAACTATCACAGCAGAATATCGACTGGACGCAAAACACTATTGCTTATTTTGCAACACTCACCCGTAACGTATATCAGTTTATGAACCTGTGAGTTAATCGCTGATTATGTAACTATCTCTCTAATAAAATCGATAAACGCATTAACCCTTCTCGAACCACGATGATTAGGTAAATATAAGGCCGAAATTGCTGCACTCGAACTGTTGGGATTTACTTGATATGACGTCAGTAAACTGATCATTTGGCCACTATTAATGTCTTGTTGAATTAACCAATCTGGTAATAAAGCAATACCATGGCCTGATAACACCACTTCTCTGATCACTTCAACATTATTGGTCTTTAGCTTACCTTTAATAGGGATCCGTTGCTCTTCGTCTTCAGACAAAAACGTCCAGACCAGCTGACTACTAAACCGTAAACATTGGTGATGTAACAAATCTGCTGGTTGCTGTGGTAGGCCATATTGTTTTATATACTCTGGACTGGCAACCACTAGCCGTCGAAACTGACCTAGGGGTCGACTGATTAACTCTTCGGTCGGTGCAGCAGAACCCAACCTGATGGAGAGATCGATGCGCTGGGTAAATAAATCAGTAATGTCATCACTGAGCTGCAAATCCAAATCTAATTTGGGGTATTGATGCAAAAAACGGCCAATGTGTGGTGCAATAACAAAACTGCCAAATGTTGTTGGCACTGTCACGCGCAGTGGACCTGATGCCTCATCTTGGCTGTCTTTTATTTGTTCATCGGCATCTAACACACTGTCGAGAATTTTCCTCGCACTCATGTAATAAGCCATGCCCGCATCAGACACGGTAATTTGACGAGTTGAACGATTTAACAGCACGGTACCGAGCTCTGATTCAAGCGAATCGACCATGCGGGTTACCGATGACGTAGCCACCGAAAGATTGCGTGCCGCCGATGAAAATCCCTTCGCATCAACTGTCTCAACAAACATTTTCAACGCCAGTAATTTATCCATCTAAGATCGTACTACCTCATTGTGGTTTCTAACTTATTCAACGCGACTTAGGTTATCAGCACGATAAAAATAGCTGTTACACGCAATTTTGCAGTGTAGCCTAGTGCTCTATTGTATTCAGTACAATTGATAATTTTACGGTTTTTTTACGCGATATACTGCTTATCATTTGATATTGTTACTTCACTGAATTTTAAGTGATAAACAGTATTATGTGGGCAAATTTAATTTCAACTCGCTATATTTTTAGTTTTGTAGTGCTATTTTTGGTATTAACAAGTGCCTGGATTATCGATTATGTATGGGGTTCACCAGCTGTAATATTATTGCTATTACAATTGGCCATCGTGGTTATCGCGTTGCAATGTAGCATCAAGCTTGCCTATTTTTCTGCCATTATTGAAGCATTAAGCTTCAATTTTTTGTTCACCACGCCGCGTTATTCACTACAAATGTTCAACATTAACGACATCATGAATTTACTGGTGTTTATTTTTGTGGCATTTGCTACCAGCAAACTGGTGCAACATTACCGTCGTCAACAGCATGAATTAAAACAGGCGCAACTTAGAAATAGTATCTTGTTGTCTGTGTCTCACGATCTGAGAACGCCACTGGCGACCATTATTGGCACATTAACGACACTCAAAGAATACATGGCTAAACTTAGCGAGTTTGAAAAGCTGGAGTTGCTCGATAGTGCAACAGCTGAAAGTCATCGATTACATCAATACATTGAAAATTTACTGCAAGCAACCAGGATGCAGCATGGAACATTGACGTTTAAAAAACTGCCTGTATCTATTATTAGTGTGATTGATCGTGTTATTGAACGTTTTAGCGATGGCTCGAACCGAATTGCCTTGAACACGGAAAAGGTTTCGCAGTTATACATTAGTAGCTCATTGATTGAGCAGGCGATATTTAATGTTGTTGATAATGCCCTCCGATATTCCCCTAAGAATAAACCTGTCAGTATCAGTCTTTATTGCGCCCAAGATTATGTACATATTGATGTCCAAGATCATGGCCAAGGCATTGATCCCAAATACGCAGACAATATATTTGAGCTTTTTTATTCAAGCCACGATCACCAACCTAGTGACTCTGGCAGTGGATCGGGTATTGGACTTGCCGTTTCAAAAGGCATAATTGCCGCGCATCAAGGCCATATTTCGTTCATTCCTGTTGAGCAAGGCTGCTTAATCCGTATTGCGCTCCCCATAAGTAAACCTGAGGCATAAATGACTTATAAAATACTGGTCGTTGAAGATGAACCGCAAATTCATACCTTTATTCGTATTTCGTTAACGGCTGAAGGTTATTGCTATGTTGGTGCGCAGTCTATTGAAGAAGCTAAAACTATATTCAATCAACAGCGTCCTGAAGTGATTATTTTAGACTTAGGTTTACCTGATGGAGATGGCATAGATTTCCTTAACTATGTCCGCCACAGCAGCAAAACACCTGTGCTTATTTTGACAGCAAGAGATCAGGAAGACGAAAAAATCCGCTTATTAGAGGCTGGAGCAAACGATTATCTGATCAAACCCTTTGGTGTAAGAGAGTTAATCGCACGTATTAAGGTATTAGTTAGCGCTAATTCATTACCATTAAGCCAGAACTGATGGGTACTTTTTTGTAAGCTTAATGCCCCATGTTTGATTACATCCGTCACAGGCTCATTGATGACTAAATCTCTCACTAATACCTTAATAC
>NZ_JACJER010000056.1:0-30034 GCF_014164185.1 Shewanella sp. SG44-6
TTGACTACCTTGACAATGATCCCGGTCATATCCTAATGCAAATTCAAGGCTTAGGTTCTAAACCACAATATGAAAGCGTCATTAAAGTCAGTTTAAAAACCGGCGCTATCAAGACATTACAACCGGCACGTATGCATATTGGAGACTGGTTAACCGATAGGCAGCACAACGTGCGTATTGGTATTTATCGCGATGACACAAGCTACCGTATTTACGAGCAAAAAGCAGCGGGTGAAGATCTGCGTATATTATGGGAGTTCGAAGCGCTAGCAGAAGATGTCATCTGGCCTATCGGTTTCGACCATGATCCTAATATCTTGTATATCAGCGCCTATCATCAAGGTCTAAAAGCCATCTTTAAAGTCAACTTAACTGACCCAACATTGACTAAAGAGCTGGTGTTTCACAATGAAAATTACGATGTTGAAGGCTGGTTAGTTTATTCTGAACTAAAGCAAAAAGTGATTGGTTTAAGCACCGACATTGAAGGTGAATATCTGTTCTGGGATCAAGACTATATCAAGTTGAATAATGGTCTAACGGCAGCATTACCCGAGTCACACAATGCCATCACCCAGTTCAGTGATGATGAACGTCGTTACATCGTTTATGCAACTGGCCCAATTGAATCTGGGGCGTATTACTTTGGCAATAGAGATCAAAATGCACTTTACCCTGTGGCTTATCGATACAGCCGATTGCCACCAGAGCTATTATCAACACCTAAAACGGTTAATTACCAGGCTCGCGATGGTTTAGCCATTGAAGCCTTTTTAACCACCCCAAAAGACGCTATCGCCAAAAACTTACCGACTATTATCTTTCCTCATGGCGGGCCAATTAGCTATGACTCAACCACCTTTGATTATTGGGCGCAGTTTTTAGCTAACCGCGGTTATGCGGTACTGCAAATGAACTTTCGTGGCTCGGCAGGTTATGGCTTCAACTTTATGAGCTCGGGTCTTAAAAACTGGGGCCTAGAGATGCAAACCGACATTGAGGATGGTGCTCACTGGCTGATAGGCCAAGGTATTAGCGATCCTAAGCGCATGTGTATTGTTGGTGCGAGTTACGGCGGTTATGCCGCATTAATGGGTGTGGCTATCACACCTGATCTGTATCAATGTGCCATTAGTGTTGCGGGCGTGACAGACCTTGAAGAATTAGTTAAATCATCGCGTGGATACGACAATAGCAAAATTGTTAAAAAACAAATTGGTGATGATTACGACGATTTATATCAGCGATCACCGATTAGCAAAGTGGCCAGTATTAAGGTACCAGTGTTATTAATCCACGGTACGAAAGATCGTGTGGTGCGCGTAGAGCAAAGTGAAAAAATGTATGATGCGCTTAAGGATTTACAGAAGCCAGTAAAGTATATCGAATTAGAAAATGGCGATCATTACTTAAGTAATAACCAACACCGTCTTACTACATTTATTGAAATAGAACGCTTTTTAGCAGCTAATCTTGGAGTACAATAAAGCCAATTTAGTGTTTAACTATTATCTAATTAGTCACAATGAGAACAGCATGACCGAACAATTGATTATTACTGACCTTGAGATCGGCAAGGGTAAAGCGGCAGTAAAAGGGGCATTAATTACCACTCGCTACAGTGGACGTTTAGCCGATGGCACTCAGTTTGATGCGTCAGATGCATTTCAATGTGTTATCGGCACAGGCAGAGTGATTAAAGGTTGGGACCAAGGTATTATCGGTATGAATGTTGGCGGTAAAAGACAATTATCAGTACCGGCACATTTAGCCTATGGTGAGCGTCAAATGGGTGATCGTATTCCAGCAAACTCTGATTTATTCTTTGATATAGAATTACTTGAAGTGCTCACTCGAGACGACGAATTGACATGAATATATCAGTGTAACAAACGAAAACGCGACCGGTGAGGTCGCGTTTTTGTAGTGTGCAATTCGTTATGCTTACGCGTAAGAATGATCACCGTGTTGGTGTTCTGTCACGTCACGCACCCCAGTCAATTCTGTAGGGAACATGTCTAGTAACTGCTTCTCGATACCATCTTTTAAAGTGATATCAACTTGAGAACAACCGTTACACCCACCACCAAACTGCAATACTGCAACACCCGCGTCGGTAATTTCTACCAACATGATGTTACCGCCATGGCTGGCAAGTTGTGGATTAATTTCTGACTGAATAACGTATTCAATACGTTCAACAAGAGGTGCATCGCCAGACACTTTACGCATTTTAGCGTTAGGTGCTTTTAAGGTTAACTGCGAACCAAGCTGATCAGTTACGAAATCAATGCTAGCATCATCTAAAAATGGCGCGCTTTTTTCATCAACCATGGCGCTAAAGCCATTAAAAGGCAGTTCAACATCATCAGCTTCAGCAGCATCGGGTGGACAATAAGACACACCACACTCTGCTTGTGCAGTACCAGGACTGATAACAAACACACGAATGTGAGTGCCTTCAGGTTGATCGGCCAATAGTTTGACGAAATGGGCCTGAGCTGTATCGGAAATGGTGATCATAAAAACCTGCTCCGTCAGGGAGTACCTGAGTAAATTAGTAAGAATTAGACCTATGATACTCTGTGTTGCATTAGCTTTGTAGTGTCCATGAGATTTGATCGTAAAAAAATGATCTAGTTCAACGTTTTTTAAGCTCACAAAAAATGCAAAACGCACTATAACAGGGCTTGCAGCAGGTATTAGCCAATTGTTTTTATTTATAAAAAATATTGTTATTACTCAAGTCGAATTAATCTAACCTACAATCGAGCTAATCTAATAATCCCGGTGCCTCAGCCCGAGCAAGGCACCATGTTTGTACATGAACAAATTGTGCACTAAATAATCGACTTATTTCATCTACGGTTGTACCGGTTGTCACCACATCATCAATTAACGCAACACGCTGATAACGAATCTCCGCTTGTAACTGGAATGCGCCATGGCAGTTCTTGCGCCGCTGTTTACCCGCTAAGCCTGTTTGCGGCGCAGTATCAACCACCCGAGTTAAGCAACTGTCGTCTAGCGGAATACCCGTTAATCGACTAAGTTGTTTCGCAATTAACCAAGCTTGGTTAAAGCCTCGCTGTCGTAAACGATTTGGATGCAAAGGCACAGGGATCAACACCTGTGGTCGCCTAATGATGCCATGTTTAATCAGTAAGGCAATTCGACAAGCTAATTGCTGAGTTATCGCGTTAAGCGGTGCACATTGTTGTTGGTATTTTATCGCGGCAATCAGAGGGCCTAGTCCTTGATGATAACTGCAAGGTGCCACCACAACATTGGGCGTATGTTTAAGGCATTTACCACAATATGCTTGCAACAGTGCGATTTCACGGCCACAACCTAAACACACTTCATGTTGGTACAAACTTGCCGCTAAACACACCTGGCATACACCAGTGAGCACTTGATTAGCAAACAATTGTTCATAATCCATTTGATCTATCCTTTGCTGGCACAGCAAGCAACGGTTGGGTAAACTGCCTAGTAAAATAACCCTAGCACGCTGAATGCGCTTGACGCATAAACGTAATATGTGGGTAATGTTGATTGAATTATTGATTGACGGCATTGGCTATTCATTCCATTAAATAGACTCAAAAGAGGTGTTAACCGTGAGTTTTCCTGCATTGCATATTGATACCCTAGGCTCACAAGGCCAAGACATAGTGCTATTACACGGTTGGGGCGTGAATAACCAAGTCTTTAGTCCGTTAAAAAGCGCCTTGCACCAGTATAGAGTGCATTATGTGGATTTGCCGGGGTTTGGCCTCAGTGGCAACATTGATGGTGACATAACGCAATGGTCACAAGCACTTGCAGCGCAACTTCCACAGCAGGCAATTTGGATTGGCTGGTCATTAGGTGGCTTAATTGCGAGTCAAATTGCCATTGATTATCCAGAGTCTGTAGCAGCATTAGTGACGATTGCCTCATCGCCCTGCTTTATGAGCCGGGAAGCAAATGAGCTTAATCCAACTTGGCCTGGTATCCAGCCAGATGTATTGGCACAATTTTCAAGCCAATTAAGCCGTGACTTAACTCGTACCGTTGAACGATTTTTGGCGATTCAAGCCATGGGAAGTGATAATCCCAAAGCGGATATCCAACAAATAAAAAGCTTAGTGTTAAGCAAACCATTGCCGACACAACAAGGATTATCCCAAGGATTGGATATGTTAGCGCAAGTAGATTTGCGTACAAGAATGGCTCAAATACAACAGCCGTGGTTACGAATTTGGGGTAAGTTAGACAGTTTGGTGCCGAGAAAGATCATCAGCGCATTACCGCAAAGTGACAGCATTGAAGACGTCGTACTACATAAAGCATCCCATGCGCCCTTTATTTCACATCCAGAGCTATTTTTAAGCCATTTATTACCCTGGATCATAAAATACAGCCAAAAATAACCTAATAACACTTTAGCCTTAGTGAAATATTGACTATAATTTAGCCAGCACATCTTATGGACAAGGTCTAGATGATTATTACCACTCATTATCCGCAGATACCGCTAGCAACTTCAAATGTTGCGACGGATCTTGCTCGTGTGGACAATCAACAAAAACCGCCGGTTATTCCACCACAAGAACCCACCAAAGGCCATGAAGAACGCCAATTAAATCCGCAAAATGAGCGTGCTAACGCGTATATTGTTGCAGAGAAAAAACAGCAAGAACAAACTAAACGTCAACAACAAAATGTCGCTCAACAGTCAGTTGAGTCTAAAATACCCGCTTCACCTATGGCTCGGCCTCAGACCATCAGAATTATTGCTAGTCAGACTCCAGCGCTGCAACGTAAAGATATTCAGTTAAAGACCCAACCAAATAACCCTAAAGCAGCAGCAGAACCCAAACAACGCCAGTTTATAGACTCTGGCTTATCAAGTGCGGCATACCAACAATTTGGTCAGCGGATTGGTCAATTCTATCAACAACAATCCGCTCCAAATATTGAATCTCAGTTAAAAATCTTAGCGTGATACTGCGGGAGTAGCCAGATCAGTGATCGTCGGCTTTGCTTGTGTATTTTCCGAGCGATACAACATTTTGTTATAGGCAAGGCTGCCCCACAACGCCCAACCTAATGCCGCTTCTGCTTGTGCATCATCTAATTTGGTTGGCGTTAGCTTTTCAGTCGCAAAATCATAAGTCACACTTTCAGGCGGTAATTCAGGTTGTAAAATAGTCATTTTATTCCCTTCTAATAAGCCAAAGTTTTTATCATATTGCATCATCGCGCGGCCAGGCCAAGAATCAGGTTCTTTGGTTAAATCACGGCCTAGCATTGGATAACTATCTGAAATACCCAGTAACGAAACTAACGTCGGCGACATATCAATTTGGCTCACAACCCGTGGATCGTGCTTCACCGCAATTCCGTCACCTAAAATAAGCCCTGGGATACGGAAACGAGAAACAGGTATTAGTGCAGCACCGCCAACACGACTGTCATGATCGGCCACAATCAAAAATATGGTGTCTTTCCAATATTCTGATTTTTTGGCTTTCTTGAAAAACTCACCCACGGCATAGTCGGCATATTTTACCGCGTTATGCATGGTGTATTGTGGTTGCTCATACAGCTCAATACGGTCATCAGGGAACTCATATGGATCATGATTACTTGAGCTAAACACTAAACTGAAGAATGGTTTGCCCTCTTTGTGCATGCGTGAAAACTCTTCATCAGCACGGAACAATAAGTCCTCATCAGACACCCCCCAAGATGCGACAAATGCAGGATCTTTATAATCACCTTGATCAACAATATCGGTAAAACCATTGCCTAAAAAGAAGCTGCGCATATTATCAAAGTGACTTTCTCCACCATAAATAAACTGTGTGGTATAGCCATGTTGTTTTAATAAATCAGCAATGGTAAAAAAGCCAGTTTGACTCTTACCCAGCTTAACCACTGCACGAGCTGGCGTAGGCGTAAAGCCAGTTGTCACCGCCTCAATACCTCTTACCGAGCGTGTGCCTGTAGCGTATAGGTTTTCAAAAAACCACCCTTGTTGAGATAACTCATCAATATTAGGTGTTAGCGGTAAACCACCTAAACTGCCGACAAAACGCGCACCAAGACTTTCTTGTAAAATGATCACTAGATTCTTTGGTTTGCCAGTATAACTAGCTTGATTGAACGACAAGGTTGGAATGGCGGATGACGTAAATGCACTCAGTGGTCTGCCACTTTCACGGCGCACAATATCAATCACTTTTTGATCAGCTAGCTTGCCATACACTTTCGATGCATCTTCTTCGTTACCCATTTGTTTAATCGCAAAAACTAATGAAAAAGATGAATTAAGTACCAGAGAATTAACTAAAGGATCGTCAGAAAAAGCCACTAATGAGGGATTAAGTGGTCTATGCCCTAACGATGAACGCGCACCTAATATAGTCACAGCAATCACAATAACAGCAAGCACCGGACGCCAGTACCATTTAGGATAGCGAATATTCTGCGTAAGCTTACCAGTAAACCACCAGCCACCCCATAAGGTCGCAATGGTGATCACTGCCGACAAAATAAGCTCGGCTTTACGCCCTGCCCATAACATCGATAATACTTCTTTTGGATACACCAGATATTCAACATACAAGCGATTAGGTCTAAAACCATATTCGGCAATAAATGACGGCGATGATGCTTCAAGGAAAATGATCACCCACAAGCCCAGCGTTAGCCACACTCGTAATATTGTTACCCAAACTCGGCCAACTAAATGCTCACCCGAAAATACAACTGTGCCTAAGGCTGCAATGCCCCATAACCAACACATAGAAGCAAAATCAACTCGTAAACCTTGAATAAAGATATAACCCCAACCTTGCGCATCACTGACGCGATCGGCCTGCCACAAAGACAAACCTAGGCGACTCAAGCTCAAGATAATAAGTGACATAACACTGAATATAATAATGGCTTGGAGTAAGCTTCGTGAATGTTGTGATGAAGAAGGCAGCGCAGAACGTGCGTTATACCTAAAGGAATTTACAGCCATTTATTGCTCCGATATTTTGTTATTTTTTGCTACATGCGCAATTTAGATGCAACAAGACGAGCCAAACGTAACATGATTGTTATTTACAACAGACTAATGTTGGTATTTTTACCCGTATTGTGCTGATGAATAAGGCCTTAATAATTTGATCTATTCAATCAAATTAAATATTTTATTCTTTTACTTATCAATATATTAATGAAAAATCATAAAGACAGGGATCATTGGATCTAAAACTATCTTAGTCTAAGACTCTGATTCATTATCAAAGTTCACTGATAAGGGAGGCTATACTAACCTTTTATTAACGATTCAGCTCAATCGTTTATCTCTTCAATGCGATCTGACTTAACATAATCATGTCTCACGGTCAGCTTTTACTGGAATACTTAGAGTAAACATAATCTTATCTGTCGACACTAACTCGAAGCTAAATGTAAACCCGTTCAATTTGGCGACATTTTCCACAATGGCTAAACCTAACCCATGGCGATCGCTATTTGAACGTGATTGTTCCGCTTGAAATAAAGGTAACGTGAGTCGTTCTAAATCATTGGCATTAATACAAGTGAGTAATTGGTTTTCAATACTAATCACTAACCCTTGGCTATCTGACGTTAATCGTATTGGAATCATTGATTTTGCTGGACTGTAGTACAGCGCATTATCAAACAGATTGGTTAAAATAAGATGTAAAGAAAACTCATCAATAAGATAACTTTTATCCGCAGCACGATTATCAATCATTAAACGAGCATGGATGGCTGAATACTTAAAGGCCAGCTCATCGATAACGCGGCTCATCAGATCATTGATATTGATAGGTTGGCAGTGCAGATTAATGCTTTCAGATGAGGCTTGTTGCAATAATAATAAATTATTAACTATCGTTTTCATCCGTAAGCTAATACTAAGTACATCTTGCTTGTAACTTCCCCCAATGCGCTCATCGTCTGGATAACGAATGTAAATTTCACTCAAACTGATCAATTCACTGATAGGTGTTTTCAGCTCATGGGCAATATCAGCAGTAATACGCTTTTCAGTTTGTAAGTATTGTTGGCTAATTTTGACAAACTTATTGAGCTCTGTGCGTATGGGTTCAATCTCAAGATAGCGCTCAGAGTCGGAAGACAGCGGAATATGTTTTTCATTAACATTGACCGTTTTTAAAGACATATTTAATTCGTTCAGCGGTGTTAAACCACGATAAATAACCTTAATGACGGCCCAGCGTATCAGCACAATAACCAGCAATAAACCAATGCCTAAGGTGGAATCAATAATCACTGAAATTTGACTTAAGTCTTCCGTTGTAATGGCTATCGTTAACCACATGGGTTCGACTTTGCTTATCATTGCGCGGTTTGCTTTGGGAATTTGCGGCTCAAAGTAGGACACCATTGCTCGACCGTCTCGCCCATCGGGCAACACGACATCAGCAAAAACCGCACTGTTAAGTGGTATGTCTTTTTTGAGTAAATTTGCATCGCTGTATTGAGTTAACGATTCAGAGCGCTCGAATACGTTCGAGCCTTGCCATAATTGAAAGAAACTCGCTTTGGTTGATGAGCCAAATTCAGGCATAAATTCGCCAGAAAAATCAAATTCAGTACCTTTGGGAGTGACTTTAACTAAGGTCTTTAGGTAATTAGACTTGTCGGTTAACGCATTATCAAATTCAGCATCAACCCAATTATCTATGCTGATATCAATAGCAAAAAAAACTAAAATTAAAATAGCCGATACCACATAGGTCATGGTGTTGGCTAAATTGGTGGTTAACGATTTCATTCGTGCTCACCCACAAAATAACCAAAACCGCGCTTATTTTTAATGGGTAGCGTTGATCCAACGGCTTTGACCTTTTTACGCACCGACGACAAATGCGCTTCAATAGTATTTTTCGACAAATGGTTAAAAGAGCCTACGACGGCTTCGCTAATTTGTTCAGGATTAAGCACTTGCTTAGGGTTGTTAAATAAATACTCAACGATTTTAAATTCGTTTTTAGTCAGGTCGATATAGTGACCGTTTACATGCAGAGACTTATTACTGGTATCGAGAACAAAGTCAGCAATGCAAATCGATTTAACTTGCTGATTAAGCACACCCCGTCGCCCAAGAGTGATTAATCTGGCTTGTAATTCGTCAAACGAAAAAGGTTTAGTCAGGTAATCATCGGCCCCCGATAATAGTCCATTGACTCGATCTTCAGCTTGAGATTTAGCTGATAAAATAATGACTTTAGCCTGATTACCCAGTTTACGGATGCTTTTGAGTAAACTGATACCATCGACGTTAGGTAACATTAAATCTAAAATAATAAAGTCGTACTGGTTAGTCAGCGCCATGCTTAATCCCTCAGAACCATCACCGGTTTCATCAACGGTATAGCCTAAATGATCTAAGCCAACTCTAATGCCGCGACGCAAGGCTTCTGAGTCTTCAATTAACAGCACTTTCATTGAGTGTCCTTTATCATAATTACGCCTTTATCCACATCGCGATTGATGTTGCAAAAAGGAACCATCACCTAAAACGATTATGAGTCTTTATTGCAACTATTTTGCATAACAAGCTAGCAACTAGGGTTAAGTCAGCTATGCCGACAAAATAACCCACCACACAATGACAGCCATTAACATACTAATAAACACAAAGGCGGAGGCAATATCTTTGGCTAAACCGGACAAGGTATGAAACTCTAAGCCAATACGATCAACCACTACCTCTATGGCGGTGTTAACCAGCTCTGCAAACAACACAAACAGTAATGCCAACACTAATATAGCCGATTGTGGTGCGCTAATATTGGCCATACAAGCAAATATCGTTAATGGGATAAACAGCAGTAACTCTTGTTGGAATGCTGCTTCATTGCGACACATCCACTTTAAGCCATTAAAGGTATTTTTACAGGTATAAAGTAAACGCATTATACCGGTACGTTTAACCACTATTTTTTCCATGTTGATGCTCTCGTCATTGCGCTGGCTAGAAGATGAATTTGAAATTGATGAGGTCATTTATCCGGCCACTTTAATTAGTTTTACACGCTGTGGTGATGTCTAACTTTGGATCATGTACCGAAGTTGCAACCCCATAAAGCCCTAGTAATGAGTGGAACAAATTGTCATGGGAAAAAGTCCCTGTTTGAGCTAAATTAACCAAACATTGACGATCCATTCCTTTCGCTTGAGTGTAGTCTTGTGGCAACCACATAAACCAAGGAATATGAGTTTGCTCCTTAGGTGCAAAGGCATAAGGTGTGCCATGTAAATACATGCCGTTTTCACCCAGAGACTCTCCATGATCAGAAAGATACACTAAGCTGACATTATATTTATCTTGGTATTGCTGCAGTACTTTAATGGTTTCGGCTAATATATAGTCGGTATACGCTAGGGTATTGTCATATACATTGACGATCTCCTCATCAGTACAGTTTTCAATATCACTGCGACTGCATGCTGGTGAAAATCGCTGCATATTTTCAGGATATCGCTTCCAATAGGTCGGGCCGTGGCTCCCCATAGTATGCAAAGCAATCATCTGATTATTTAAGCTGTTTTTGCCTGAAGAAGTTTGGTTTTCAACATCTTGCTTCAACTTAGCACTAAGCTTATTGACTAACACTTGGTCATAACAACTTGAACCATCACATAATATAGGATCATCGTTAGGCGCAATATCAATCTTGGTCAAGCGGGCTGCGACTTCTTTATCACCGCCATCACTATCAAACCAAGTGACTTCAACACCGGCATTCTTTATCACATCTAGGACATTATTTTGCGCATCAGCAGCTTCACGGTTGTAATTATCGTGAGTCAACCGTGAAAACATACAAGGTAAAGAGTAGGCAGTTGCAGTCCCGCAAGAAAACGCATTTTGCAGCGCAATAATCCCTAAATTTTGGGTGTAAGGATTGGTATCACGTTGATAACCGTTATAAGCCATATTTTGCGCGCGGGCTGTTTCACCAACAACTAAGACCATCAACGTCGGCTTGTTATTACTGTTAGCCAGCAAGTGTGCATCTTGACCAATAGGATTAAAGGTTAATTTTTCAGTAAAATAACGGTTATTTAAATACTTAACTGTATTAAAAATATGTGCCGGAATAATCATCTTATTAAGATATTTATTATTACGCCCTACCGATGCGTAATCTTTGTAGAAAAACAGCACCATAACTCCGATTATTGCCAAGCTCACTAGCGTAAATCCAACACGCTGCAAGATGGCTTTAACGAATGATGGGCCACTGGTTAATTTAGCGCGATAAAGCAAAATAGATGGCAAAATACCTAGCAGCAACACATAGCCAACGGAAGGGAGACTGACATATGACCATGCTTCGCCTGAATTGGTCTCGAAAATATTTTCAATCATGCCGTAATCAAACATGACGTTATATTTTAGCATGGCGTACATTGCCGCAGATGACGTCAGAAGCAATACAATCATCACGGGTTTAAACACAAATCTATACGCAAAGAAGCTGAATATCAGCATAAAACAGCCGGTCAGTAAAATGGCTGGCGACAGAGAAAAAAGTACATGCCCCTCTGTGGATAACTCATAGATTTTACGTATTAGCGGAATATTCAGCACAAACCCAAAATAAATAGCAATGATGAAGATCATTGCCTCATAACTGAAACTTTTCTGGGTAATACGAGATAGTGTTTGCGTTAGTAATTTCAATGTTGCCACTCACTATTAACTTAATTGGTGGCGATATTCCACTCTGAAACTTAAGATTCACTTAATATAAACTGAATTATTGCTGTTTTGTTAATTCAGTTTCAATAATATGGCCTGATAAGCAAAAAAACCCTAACATCTAAGATGAAAGGGTTTTAATAATTAACATTCTATTAATATAGAGTGTGGATTCTGGGCGTTAATAGGCTATTTTTTAAGTTTAGCAAAAGCGTCAGCAAACGCATTGCCCATAGCAGCATTTTGCTGCACTTTGACTGGCTTATTAATAGGTTTATTATGCCCCGCAGTTTGGGTATTAGTTGAAGACTTAGCCGCGGCTGATTTTTTATGGTGACTATGTTGTGGCTTAGGTTGTGACTGTCTGGTCGCTTTTTCAGTATCGATTTTTTCGTCAAGACGCATACTTAATGCAATGCGACGACGCTCAATATCAACTTCCATGACTTTGACTTTCACCACATCACCCGCTTTGACTATGGTGTGCGGATCACTAACAAATTTGTCGGTTAACGATGAAATATGCACTAAACCATCTTGATGTACGCCCACATCGACAAAAGCACCAAAATTAGTCACGTTAGTGACCACGCCTTCCAAAATCATCTCAACTTTAAGATGCTTTAACTCTTCGATACCGTCTTTAAACGTCGCGGTTTTAAACTCGCCGCGGGGATCGCGACCAGGCTTGTCTAGTTCGGCCAAAATATCATTAATGGTAGGTATACCAAATGCGTCAGTGACAAAATCGGCAGCGTTAATCTGTTTTAACAAGTCACTATTACCGATCAGTTCTGTTAACGGCAATTGCTTAGCGTTAGCAATCGACTCAACCAAACTGTAGGCTTCGGGGTGAACAGATGAAGAATCCAGAGGATTATCGCCATTACGAATACGTAAAAAACCTGCCGCTTGCTCATAAGCTTTAGGCCCTAAACGGGCCACACTTAATAGTTGCTTACGGTTAGTAAATTGGCCATTCGCATCACGAAAATCAACCACGTTTTTGGCTAAAGCTTTGGTTAATCCAGCCACTTGAGCCAATAATGGTGCCGATGCCATGTTTAAATCAACACCCACGGCATTCACACAATCTTCGACCACAGCGTCCAGCGACTGCGATAACTGACTTTGGCTAACATCATGCTGATATTGCCCTACGCCAATGGCTTTAGGTTCAATTTTTACTAGCTCGGCCAACGGATCTTGTAAGCGACGTGCAATAGAGACAGCGCCACGAATAGATACATCAAGATTAGGAAATTCATTAGCAGCAAATTCAGAAGCCGAATACACAGATGCCCCCGCTTCACTGACAATCACTTTAGTCAGCGTTGGATGCGTCTCTTTCATGGCCGCAATTAACTCGCCGGTAAGCTTGTCGGTTTCACGTGAGCCAGTACCGTTACCAATCGCGATAATGCTCACTTTGTGCATTGCGACTAAGTTACTTAGGGTGCGAATCGACTTGTCCCACAAGTTTTGTGGTGCATGGGGGAAAATAGTCGTGTGGGCCACCAGCTTACCTGTGTTGTCTACAATTGCTACTTTCACACCCGTACGAATCCCAGGATCAAGCCCCATGGTCGCTTTAGCACCTGCAGGTGCTGCCATCAATAAATCACCCAGATTACGGGCAAACACTTTAATAGCTTCTTCTTCTGCGCTCTCACGCATCTTGGCAATAAACTCAGTTTCCATTTGCAGAGCAACTTTAATCCGCCATGTCGAGGTCACTACTGTTTTCAGCCATTCATCAACACTACTGTTGCTGAGACGCAATCCAAAGTGATCGCTAATAATCACTTCACAATAACTGCCTTCAGCAGCTTGGGTGTCTGGATCGGCATTCATCGATAGGCTTAACATGCCTTCATTACGACCGCGTAACATGGCTAAAGCACGATGTGATGGGATTTTGCTCATCAACTCATTGTGCTCGAAGTAGTCGCGGAATTTAGCGCCTTCTTTTTCTTTGCCTTTTACCATGCGGCTTTCAAGAACGGCTTGCTGACTTAAATGCTGGCGAACTTTACGCAGTAATTCTGCATCTTCGGCAAAGCGTTCCATTAAAATAAACCGTGCACCATCAAGCACAGCTTTAATGTCGGCAAAACCGGCTGCAGGATTAATAAATTCACTGGCTTTGCTATCTAGATCTAATTGGCGATCAGCCAACACAGCATCGACCAGCGGCTCAATACCTGCTTCGATAGCAATTTGGCCCTTGGTGCGCCGCTTTGGCTTAAATGGTAGGTATAAATCTTCAAGACGGGTTTTACTGTCGGCGTCATTAATCGCTTGAGTTAACGCTGGAGTTAATTTCCCTTGAGCGCCAATACTCGACAAAATCACTTCACGGCGGTCGTGTAACTCACGTAAATACCCTAAGCGAGAAAACAAGTTACGCAACTGGGTGTCATCTAAACCACCGGTTGCTTCTTTACGATAACGCGCCACAAACGGCACTGTTGCACCATCATCTAATAGCGCAATGGTCGCTGTGACCTGTTGTTCACGGACATTAAGTTCTTGAGCGATAATCTGGGCAATATTATGCATAATCAATCGAATTCGACATGGTTTAAAATAAAATTATGCCAAAGATACCATAAAGACCATCAGTTCGCTGCTAGTACGAAAGGCTTTTAAGATAATCAATAAAAAGAATGCATCATCAGGCCTGAAGTGCTAAAACACACAGATAAATATTGCGGCTTCTTAGTTGTAAATTTTTTAACAACAGACAACATGGCACAGTTAATCGACCACATAGAAGAGTACCCAGCGTGAAAACAAAGCTAATCACTTTAGAAGGCTATAACAAACTCAGAATTGAGCACGACTACTTGTGGAAAGAACAACGTCCTGAAGTGACGAAAATTGTCACCTGGGCGGCAAGTCTTGGCGATCGCTCAGAGAACGCAGATTACACTTTCAATAAGCGTTTATTAAGGCAAATTGACCGTAGAGTGCGCTATTTACGTAAGCTGCTGCCAGAGCTCAAAATCGTCTATTACGCCCCAGAGCAAGAAGGCAAAGTGTTTTTTGGTGCCATTGTCGAAATCGAAAACGATGCAGGTGATATCAAAACGTTTAAAATTGTCGGTCCAGAAGAAATTTATGACGAACGCAAAGATTACATCTCCATCGACTCACCAATGGCGCGCGCCTTACTCAAAAAACAAGTCGACGATGAAGCCGTGGTCAGTACTCCCCAAGGCGACAAGATCTGGTACATCAATAAAATTACCTATGCCAAACCATAGCCTAGTGTGCCTAACTGCAACCTACTTCGTGGTGTTTATCATATGCAATGACAACTCATTTATGAATTTAATGATGAATCACTTAACCACAACTACCACGCTGCACAACTGAAATAACCTTTTGAATTGCCAGCGAGAAACGCCATCGTTTTGTTCTAGATTATATGCAGAGTACCTTGCTCACCACGCATTAAAGCGCCAAAGCCCAAAGGTCATTTTCGGCACACAAACTGATCAATATACTAAGACTATATCGATGATTTTATAAAAATATTGAATAGTGAATATGGAGTGAAGATGTTACAACCTGAGTGGATTTTACTATTTTTATTATTAGGCTCTTTTGTCGGTTTTATGGCTGGGTTATTAGGTATCGGTGGTGGTGGGATTTTAGTCCCGACATTAACCTCTATATTCCTATTGCACGGTATCACTATCGATCATGTAGTGCATTTGGCGTTGGGAACTTCAATGGCTTGCATGGTGATCACTTCTTTTTCCAGTTTCCGATCTCATAATGCAAAAGGTGCGGTTGTATGGTTGGCTGTTAAAGGTATGGTTTTAGGCATTATTTTAGGTACATTTACTGCAACATTTTTAGCCTCATATTTAAGTTCATTATATCTGGGGATCTTTTTTGCATTATTTATGGCATTTGTATCGACGCAGATGTTTTTAAATAAAAAACCAAAACCGTCAAGGCAGTTATCAGGGCCTGCAGGCTTATTTTCAGCGGGTTTAGGTATAGGATCTATATCAGCATTAGTCTCGATTGGTGGTGGCTCTCTAACCGTCCCCTACCTAACATGGCAGAACATTGACATTAAGAAGGCCATTGGTACATCTGCAGCTATCGGGCTCCCCATTTCTATTACAGGTACTATTGGGTATTTGATTAATGGTTGGAGTTTTTCGTCAGTAAATGACTATATCTTAGGTTATGTATATCTGCCTGCGGTGGTATTAATTTCAGTAACCAGTTTTATAACCGCACCCTATGGTGCACTACTGGCCCACAAGTTACCCGTGTCACTGTTAAAGAAAGTATTTGCGGTTCTGCTGATTATATTGAGCATTAAGATGTTGATTTCAATAATATGATATTAAACTGAAATACGTTATCAACGATTATCAATACAGCTTAAAACCCATAATGGGTGTTGAGCTGTAATCCATACTCTAAAAATAGTTGCTAATAATTATCACTAGCGTTTTATTGCGACTTTATTCCTGAATAAAATCTTCCATAAACCATGCGCACAAAGTATGGCGTCCATCAACTTGTGCTTTACTATAAATGGTTGATGCTTGTTGGCGAACGGTTTTTTCTTTGGTTAAACGTACTTCGGCAATTTCTTTGAAACTGAGGCCTTTTAACAGTAAAAGTGCCACTTGTTGTTCACTTTTGGTAAATCCCCAAGCAGTAAATTGTGCTGCAATTGTTAGGCTGTATTCTTGTCTGGCAGCATGCATTTGGCTCGACATATTATTAATCTGCTTATCTGCTTTTACGAGTTTGCTCCTGAGAGCTTTTACCTGGCGAGAGCTGCGTATCAGATCGAAACCTAAATAAATACTGCCCAAGATGGTAAGCAATACTAAGATCCCCTCTTGTGCAATATGCCAAGTTGGGAGGTTGAGTTGCAAGTCAGCAAAGATGTCAAAAAGTTTAAATAACGTTATCAACAGCAATAATATAATAATAAAAACATCTTTTTTCATGGTAACAATCCTGACGCAAAGCAATAATAAAAAATAACCCCAAAAATAACACAAGATAATTTAATAAATTAAATCAAAATCTTACGCTGTGGTACATATGTACCATAAGGGGGTTTATGATACATGCTACCCATGCGATGTAACACCAACATGAATATTATGATTATACATTTTGGGTTACAGAAATCACTTATGTCTGCTGTTAAGTTTAGTATCAAGATATGTCTTCTCATCGCGTTTATAAGTTGTGGTACTTACAGCTATGCAACGCCTAATAACCAACTGCCACAACTGTTGCAAATCAGCCAAGATAGGTTAAAAGCGACACAAGCTAACAAGATATCAACCAATGATGTCCGCGGGGTGGAATTAAGCAGTTCAACTTGGTTGTCCGGCTTACCCAGTATTAACTTAAGTTACCTTAGCGACCTTGATAATAGTAACATTTATGAGCAAGAAGTATCGCTTAACCTACCTATCAAATCATTCAGTTTGCACTCTAGTGATAAACAGCTGAGACAATTGACCCAGGACTTACAAGGTCAGCAGGTCGCATTACAAAGACTGTACTTATCTGGTTTGCTCAGGCAAAGCATGTGGGAGAATCGCATCGCATCGGTCAAACTTAGCCAGCTCAATCGTAAAGCCACCTTACTCGAAAAATTACACACTCAACAAAAACAACTTTCCGATGCTGGAGAGTTACCTTTAGTGAATTTATTATTGTTAGAACGTGAGCGCGTTGACATTGATCTAGCCCAAATTGATCTTAAGCAGCAACAAGCTGATGCACTATCGCTTTTTCGCTCGTTAACAGGCCGAAATGAAATGCCTGAGCAAATAGAAGAACAATCGCACCCTGTGTCTGTTCTTGACTCAGCTAACCCTGATACGGTTAACTCGGCCTTAATGCAGCATCCATTGTGGCGCTTGCAATCACTGCAACAGCAGCAACAGTTGTTAATGATCAAAAGTCAGCAAGCGGGAGAGCAAGATCCTTGGACTGTGTCATTAACGGCAAAAGAAACCGCTGGCGATCAATTTAATGACCAACATTTAGGCCTAGGGATTAGCGTACCGCTGAGTTTTGGCTCGGCACTATCACAAAGTGATCTGTCTATTTGGCAAAAAGATTATCAAGAACAAAGCCTAAACAGTGAACGCATCTATCTTGAATTAAAGACCCAAACAGAAAAACTGGCTATGCAACAGCAAAGTCTTCGCCAACAACAGGCGTTACTGCAGCGCGGACTGTCTTTAAGCAGAACCATCACCGAACATTTAGCCAAAGTGAAAGATCACAATCAAATTGGCTATGAAATCTGGCTGCGTCGCTATATGGACGCGCTTGATACTGAATCGCAATTAGCGCTTAACCAAGTCACTCAGCAACAACTTCATTCTCAGCAACTGCAAGCCTTAGGAATTTCATTATGATGGCCAAATTTGGCGTTAGCCTTTTATGCGTACCTTTTTATTTATTCGCCAGTATCGCGTCCGCGGAGTCGATATCGCTTGAAGATTTGGGTAACTTAGAATTGAGCTATATCCAGCCTCGAAAAGTAGCCAGTTATGAAGGTAGTTCACTGCCAGCACAAATTGAGCGTTTACCCGGTAATGATTATTGGGTTATGACCCCTGAGAATATCCAACAAGTGACTTTCTTAGTCGGTCAGGGGCAAATCGTCACCAAAGGTCAAGCGATTGTGAGGTTGACGGGTCCTGAAGTGTTTCATTTTCTGGCTCAAATAGAGGCTGCTAAAAGTCTTTATCAACTAGCCAAGCAGCGTTACGACCGTAATAAACCATTATTAGAAAGTGGCAGTATTAGCACGGAAAAGTGGCGTGAGATCAGCCAAGATTATTTCAGCACTCATCTTGAATATGAACATATGCAGCATTTTATGGAGATGGTGCAAAGTATCGATGCCAAAACAGAATCATTAGTGGTGATAGCCCCTGTTGCAGGCATTGTCAATCTGAATCATCTCAATAGTCCTTACACCGCAGGAGCCCAGCTATTTTCGCTAGTACCTGCGGACAGCATAAGGGTTAAAGTCAATGTGCCCATGAGCCAATCAACGTCATTATCGGCAGTAAATATTAATCAGTGTCATATTTCGATAGATGAAGTATCGGCTATTGCTGATGGTGTGTTTTTAACGGCATGGTCAAAGCCGGTACCTCAAGAGTGTAACTTACTGTTAGGCCAACAACTCACTGTGATACCCGAGTATCAAAAAGCCGTGTATATGTTACCTAAAAATAGCGTATTTAGCTGGCAACAAGAGAGCCAAATCTTTATCCAAACAGCGCAAACATTATCGGCGCTCAGTATCGATATTTTAGGTTCGACCTCTGATGAATATATTGTTGCGAGCGATCAAGACCTAAGCCAAATTCAAGTATTATCTCAATCTGTTGCGGCTGTTAAAGGGATATTACTTGGCTTAGGAGGCGAATAATATGCTCGCTTCCGTCATCCGTTTTTCGCTGACTCAGCGCATATTTGTTCTGATTGTCGCGCTGATATTAATGCTCGCTGGTGCTCGCGCTTGGTTTGCTATTCCGCTAGATGCTTTTCCTGATATCTCACCGACTCAGGTTAAGATCATTTTAAAAGCGCCAGGCATGACCCCTGAAGAAATCGAAGCACAGATTACCGTGCCTATCGAAACTGAATTATTGGGGATACCTAATCAGGCTATTTTACGTTCAACCACCAAATATGCCATCAGCGACATTACCCTAGACTTTACTGAAGGAACTGATATCTATTGGGCCAGACAGCAAGTGAGCGAGCGACTTGCCGCAGTGTGGGACAGTTTTCCGCAAGGGGTATCCGGTGGTGTTGCACCTATGAGTACACCATTGAGTGAGATTTTTATGTTCACTCTGGAAAACCCTAATTTATCTCTAATGGAACGCAGACAGCTGCTGGAGTGGGAGGTTCGTCCACTCCTGCGTACCGTTGCTGGAGTGGCCGATGTTAATATTTTAGGCGGTTATGCTAAGAGTTTTAGCATTAATCCTAATCCGTCTGCGATGGCCGCTGCTGGGGTGAGTTTTGCCTCACTTCAACAAGCCATTATTGATAATAACCACAATGAAGGTGCCGGAAAACTCACTATCGGCACTGATACGATTATTGTCCGTGCTGAAGGCCGAATTGATAATATTGATGAGCTAAAGCAACTGGTTATTAAGGTTGATGATGCCAAGGTATACCGCCTTCGAGACTTAGCAGATATTCAGATTGGTCATTTAGCTCGTTATGGCGCAGTAACCAAAGACGGTGAAGAAGCTGCTGAAGCGTTAATTATTGCTCTTAAAAATGCTAACACGGCCAAAGTGGTAAGTAGTATTAAAGAAAAGCTTGATCAAATCAGCACCACATTACCTGAAGGCAGTGTGATTAATACCTTCTATGATCGCGCAAACCTAATTAATACCGCCATCGATACCATTTCGAGTGCATTGTTTGAGGCTGTACTGTTAGTTATTGTGCTACTGGCACTGTTTCTAGGCAACGTCCGCGCCGCTTTGGTGGTGTCGCTGTCTTTGCCTCTCGCGGCATTAACGACCTTTTTAATGATGGACCTATTTGATCTTTCCGCCAACCTTATGAGCTTAGGTGGATTAGTGATCGCCATAGGTATGTTAGTCGACTCTTCCGTAGTGGTGGTTGAAAACATGGTCAACCTGATTGCGACTAAGCAACGGTTACCCCGTTTACACCTTATTTATCGCGCCACGAAAGATGTCGCGATTCCGGTGGTATCGGGCACTGTCATTGTAATGATAGTGTTTTCGCCGTTACTGACACTTACGGGGCTGGAGGGCAAACTGTTTACTCCAGTCGCCGTGACGATTGTGTTCGCCATGTTGTCTGCATTGGTGTTATCACTCACCGTTATTCCTGTGGTGGCGTCTTATCTGGTGAATGAAAAGTCAGCCCAAGAACCTAAGGCTATCGAGAAATTAAAAGCCGCGTATCTTCGCAGCCTTAAGAGTACTTTTAACCATAAAAAGCCTTTTATGATCATCGCGTTTGCCTTACTCATTGTCAGTTTAGGCTTGTTTAGCTTTGTGGGTAAAACCTTTATGCCGACCTTAGATGAAGGTGACATTATTTTACAGTTAGAGAAGTCGCCTTCTATCTCGCTTGCAGCCTCTATTGCGATAGATAAGCAAATTCAGCAGACCTTGCTTGCTGCGGTTCCTGAAATTAAGCAGATGGTTGCTCGTACCGGAGCGGATGAAATGGGTTTAGATCCAATGGGCCTCAATGAAACCGATGTGTTTTTAGAACTGGCCCCACGCGATGAGTGGCGATTTGATTCTAAAGAGCAATTAATTGAGGCGATTCGCAGCGAGTTGCTTAAGTATCCTGGAGTTAATTTTAACTTTACCCAGCCGATCCAAATGCGCGTTTCGGAAATGCTCACCGGCAGTATTGGTGATGTAGCGATTAAGGTATTTGGTACCGATATCGATACTTTAGGGCAATTAACCGCGCAAATAGAACAGCTTGTTAGTGCAACAGCTGGCAGTATCGATGTCAAAATGTCGATGATTGAAGGCAGTCCTTTTATCAATTTAACCTTAGACAATGAAATGGCGCGTGGGTTTGGTATGAGCACCATGGAGTTTGCTCGCTATTTAAAGAGTCAGCTTGAAGGGGTAATCGTTACCGAAGTGCTACAGGGTAAAAAGCGTACTCCAGTTCTGATAGCCAATAATCAAGGTGGCTTAAGCAGCATTCATGAACTGAAAAATCAGTTATTGGTGATGCCAGATCATTCCTTAAAGCGTTTAACCGATGTGGCTAAGTTAAGCTATAAAGAAGGGCCTATCTTAATTGAACGTGAGCAAGGCGACCGTTTCTCGGTGATCACCACTAACGTTCAAGGGCGCGATATCGTCAGCTTTGTTGAAGAGCTCAACGCGAAAATCACGGCCGATATTAAGTTCCCTAGCGGATACAGTGTCAGCTTTGGTGGCGAGTTTGAAAACCAACAACGTGCGACTAATAATTTACTCTTGGTTATCCCCATTGCAATTGCGTTAATCACGCTGATTTTGTTCACTACCTTTGGATCATTAGCGAAAGCCGGTTTAATCCTCGCCAACGTGCCATTTGCCATGATGGGCGGTATTGTGAGCTTATATTTGTCTGGCGAATATTTGTCGGTACCGGCATCGGTTGGGTTTATCGCCCTGCTTGGCGTAGCGGTACTTAATGGTGTGGTGATGGTGAGTTATTACGAGCAAACCAAGCATCTATTCAGTGGTTTATTAGCACGAGTAGAACAGGGTGCCGCGAGGCGCCTACGACCCATCTTGATGACTGCCACGACAGCAATGTTTGGCTTAATGCCGTTGGTATTTGCTTCTGGTCCTGGGGCTGAAATCCAAAAACCGTTAGCGATTGTTGTGATTGGTGGTTTGTTAACATCAACCATTACAACACTTTATTTATTACCAATTCTTTATTACTGGCTGGAGAAACGTAAATGATCACTGAGCAATTGTTAGTGCTGATCGCTCAAAATGATATCAAGGATGATATCGTCGATACTTTAATCGAGCTGGATTTCTTATCAGGTTTTAGCCTAGGTGATATTTGTGGTTTTAGTCGCGAACATAGCCACTTTAATATTAAGGAACAGGTTGAAGGTTACCGAGAATTTTGTAAATTTGAAATTATGCATCCAGTTGATCAGCAGCAGGCATTATTGAGCACCCTTGCGCTAGTGTGCAAACATAATCCGTGTCGTTACTGGATCACGCCAATCGTGCATACCGGCACCTTATGTTAGCCGAAATAATAGCAATCGGACTAAAGCATCTTGTGTCAAACAAGCGATAAACTTACACCGGTTTGCGGTCGCTATTGAGTAAAATGGTAAGGCGTTGAGATGAAAATCTACCACGGTTTAGGATTATTCTTATCTACTGTGTTGGTCACAAATAGTGTTGTGGCCAACGAATTAACGTCCAATAATAGCGCTGTGGCGGTTGAGTTTATTATGGCGCCTACGAGTAAAATAAAGCTGTCATTTGATGAAATAGTGACGTTAGATTCACTAACGCTTAACGACATGGACGGCTACTGGCTCAATTTAAACATTCAAGTGCCGAAAGGTGAAAGCAAGGTCTTTTCTGTTGAGATACCCTCACTTATGCCGACTAATTATGTTGTTTTATGGCAGGTCCACAATCATGATAACGTCGCTAAAAAGGGAGCGCTTAAGCTAACCATTGAAGATGACAATAGCTACCCTCGACCATCAACCAAAAAACATAAGTACGCTATCCTGCATAACAAATTACATCATTAAATAATTTGCCGATAGTTTGGCTCACAAGATTGCTAATTAGCGACTAAAGCATTTACTTACTCGCGGATCATCACCAATACAGTTCGAGATGATCCGCGGGGTTAAAGCGATTTAACATATCAAATACGCCAACAGCATCCATTATGTGGCTTGTGAAAAGTTGGACAGTAAGCGCTCATCATGAAATAAAAAGCGATAGCAATAAGCAAAATAGTATTGTGGCGAGTATTCTGCTAAGTTCAATTGTTATCAATTAGTTGTGTGTGCATTGATACTGATACTCAAGCTGAATGGGCATAATCAGTATTCGAACACTGTCATTATCATTGAAAGGAATACTTGTTTATGAAAGGATTCACACTCATTTTAGTCGCGCTATGTACATTTTCATGTGCAACCATTAAAACCATTGATCCCCCACAAAATCATCTTAATATCTCGCAGAATGGCAAAAAAAGTTATTGTGGAGAGATACCAAGAGTCTATAGCGGTGTTTCGTATAACTTCTGCCTTTTATATGGTGAGCCAAGTAAAACGGTCAATTTAGGTGGCTCAGTTAACAAGGTCCCTCTTATTGTTTTTGATACGGTGTTTTCTGTGGTTTCTGATACCGTCGTTTTACCCTACACCATAAAAATGCAAGCTGACAAAGGCTCACTTAAGGTTAATTAACCTGCCTATTCTTTAGCATAAATCTAGGCAAATCGGATGGTTTATCGATGATAATTTTTAGCAGGTCATTAATGGCTATAAGGATCAATCACTATGGTTGTACCATTGTAGAATAAAAGTTCTGATCAATTGACTGTGTGAACAAGATAAGCCTGAATTAACCATAAAACAGACCGAACACCAGACAAGAAAGCGAAGAATAACAGCCATGAAAAGACTGTCAGGAATAGCATTAATTAGCTCAGTTATTTTATATAAATTACTGTCCACATATTTTGATTACCATTTATATTTCTACAGCTTTGAGAACTATAAAATATTTGATGCAACATTAAATTTACTGCTGTTTTCGATACTGCTATGCGGTTCTTTATTGGCTGAACTCAAAGTGAAACTATTATTAATCATAGTAGGCTTTGTATTAGCTTCTTATCATGTATCAACATTTTTAAAATACGGCGAAAAATACAAATCTATATATGAAGTCAATAAAAATAGCACCTTAGTGTTAACCAGTTACGATTTAGGTGCACTAGGAAGTGGCTTGGTAAACGTTGAACTTTACCAAAAAAATAACTTACTGATGGAACCTATCACGCTAAGGTCATATGAGCACATAATGAATGGTGAAATAGTAAAATATGGTAATTGCTGTGTAAAAATAACCATGACAACTTATGACAGGAAAACCATCGAAGATATCATAAGCTTAAATGAAGTACTTATTAGGCCAAGTATGACTCGGTAAACCTATTTCCAAGGCGTATTGACCTCTACACGAGGTTCATACGCCAACGGACGACTGAGAAAAATAATCGCGACTCATTATAATTGTTACCACCTGCACTAACGTTACAGGGCGACAAATGTTAAGCCGCTTGTGGTAACCACTGCCCCTGATAGTAACGTTCAATTACGCCTTCATCTGACCAGCGCAGTAAATACAACCATTGGTTATCGACAAGCCAGCGCACATTGTCATGTTTAGCCGTGATCTGCTCAATGGGCTCTCTTGGTGCAGCTAGATACACCGCTAAACGTTGCGGTTGATGCATCCATTTTTGGCCATCATGCAACGTTTGCATCGACAGGCCAATACGTAAATCACCACCGTTACCTTCAAACACACCAATATGACCCGCGACAGCGTTATGCAGTAACTTATTACCACTGCCGTATTTAACATTATCGCTCACCGATGCGTTATATTGCATATTAATCCAATTGGTTACCACCATAGGCGCGGTCATGATCAATTCTAAAACGCCAAAGTCAGCATCATTTTGCCATTGGTAATCATGTAAAAAGCTTCGACCTTGCAGATTGACATTTCTGGTCCAAGATCGAGGTGCCACAATAAAAGCGGCATTGTTTACCAAACCCCATTCTGGACGCACTTGAGACCAATCATTACTGCGCTGAATATAAAATCGATCTAATTCAGCTGCACTGCTACCAGCTAACTCTGGGGAGATGTGAACCAAACGCTCTCGCTGCGCCGTTTCTGTAGCCGCTGTTAGCCATGAGACTAGGACGGGATCGATATCGGTATCAAAGCAATCAATATGATCTGTGGTGGTGTTATGCAATGCGGCCACAAAATGGGTCGTGCTAGGAATTACAACCTCGAGATCTAACAATGCTTTACGTACATCTTGCTCATTTAATAATTGGGCTAAAACCCGCACGTTTACTTCACCAGTTTGACCGCCACAGGCACCACAATCCAAGCCCGCAGCATGTAAATTATTGGTGGTGTGGCTTCCATGTCCGACCAATAATACCGTAGGTGAGAATTGGCTTAATCCCATGGCATTTAGGATACCTTTAGCCAGTTCAGCTTTATCGGTTAACGACAGTAGCTGATCATTTTTACGTAAGATCCAGCTTTTTTGATGAGTCAGTGCATTAACAGGATTGTGGATTTGTTTGGCAAAAAATGATTTTTTGAGCATTTTAAAAGCATAGAGCCAGCCCATGGATTCCACCATAGAAAATGCTGACGGCGCAGCTTGTGACCAGGTTTGCCAACGAGCCTTGCTATTTAGCGTATCGGTTTGAGCCTGTGTATCACGCCATTCAGACACTCGTATGATCGGCTGTAACAATCCCGGTAACTGAGGGCGAGACAATTCACTGTCGTGCGGTTGATACTCGATAGGTAATCCGAAAAAGCCCGCAAACCCTATGGTTTGGATATCATCACTCTGATTTTCTAACGCCCGGCGTATGACCTCTGAACGAACGTCGATACAAAATGCGGCCTGTAACTTTGGCGCTGTTATAGGGTGCTTTTGAGCATCCACTAACTGAGTGTTCAGCTTGTGTTGATAACTCAGTTCAGCTGCCTTTGCCCACACCCAAAGGGGCTGTTGTGCTTGCTCATGCTGCGCGAGTAGATGCGGCAGTTGGTCTTTTTCACGCATCCAAAGCGCGGCTAAGTGAATAAAACTGTCCGCTTGTTGTGCTTTTAAGTAACGCCAAATCACTAACTCCCAAGCCATACGAATTGCCAGTAGTTGCAGCATTTCATCGCTCGGCGTTGCCTGCAAGTCGCCTTGCCAGCGCAAATAGGCCACCCAAGAAGCCCAGCCATTAATATCAAGTAACAATGCATGGGCATAAGACTCGATTACAGTGTCATCAATCCCCAACTCAGCAACAGCTTCTGCGAGCAAGGTCGGTGCATCTTGCGGTAATTGTTTGAAATAGTGCAGCAAGCCTGGCTCATCCATAATAATACTCAGGCCGCGATCCCGACCGGTAACCTCGAGCCAATGACAGTATAGATCTGGCTGTGCTGAACTATCACGACAAGGCAAAATGGGCCGCAACTGTTGATAATATGCGGCACAAAATTGACTGATTTGATGAATGATTTCATCCCGCCATGCCATTTTGTATCGGTCGCGTTGATTATCTAATAAATCGGCAATATTGTGAAAATGAGTCAGATCATCGGCTTGATCAAGAAAGGCTTCAAGCTGATCCACTGACATTGCAACCTCTTGTTGCTCAGCCGCTAATAACAACGCATGCTGGCTAATATCGCCTTGTGCATATAAATGCTGATAATGGCCTTTGGGCATTAAACACTGAATACGATCAAGTGCCGATACTCGCGCCGACACTTGTTCAATCGGTTGCTCACGCATTTGCCAAAATGGATTAACAGCAATCATTTTATCGAGCGGCCATGTCGGGGCAATGTTGTTACCCGCGGAAGTTAATTTTGCCTGCTGGCTATCAGTCAGTTGCGCTATCAAAGGTGATTTAACTGCGATACTCATGGTCATACTTCCTCAACTTCGGTGGCTTTATCTAATACTTTATTATTGCTGGGTGCTGGCAACTGCACTGGCCACACTTGTAACGTCAATCGAGTGAGCCATTCATCTAAATATAAACCGGCGAATAAGGCGATATGTAAATGATGTATTGAGGGTCTATGTGGCTGATAACGCAACATCCAATTGAGCACAAACAAACTGACAAATAACAGTATTGCGACAATATCGACCGCACTTAACGCCTCAACATGCATGGCTGACGTGGCGGGAATAATGGCCCCAAACAACCACTTAAACCCGCTGTAACTGATCACTAATAATATGCTTAAGAGGAAAACGGGCATCATGCTGCTACGCAGTCGCTCACTGTGGCGCTGAGCCAATAACATGGTGAGCGCTAATACCAATAACAACCAAACACTCCATACTCCTTGATAGTCTATAACCATCACTGCCATCGAGACGATAATGCTTGAAAATACCCCTGCCACTATCCAATCTATCATCTTAGGATTGGCCGCTGGCGCAAGACGCCTTTGCATGTCTTCATAAACCGCACTGCTTGAATTCAAAAATGCATAGGCTTTGTAAACTGAGTGCGTTAATAAATGCAGTAAGGCTAATTCAAACAACCCTAATGCACATTCAACTAACATCAAGCCCATTTGCGCGCTGGTAGACCAAGCTAAACGCACTTTAATGCTAATTCGAGTGGTCATGATTAATGCCGCCATCACAGTGGTTAATCCTGCAACTATTAGCACTAGCCACTGCGCGACAGTAGATTGAATAAACAAGGGCGCAAATAAAATCAGCAAGAAACCACCGAGGTTAATGACCCCTGCATGCAGTAAAGCACTTACCGGTGTCGGCGCTTCTACAACCTGTATCAACCAGCCGTGTACCGGTAATTGCGCACATTTAATTAAGGCCGTGAGTGCAATTAGCACTGCAGCAATATGATCGACGGTCGTTAGTTGTAAGTTGTCGTTTGTGGCCACCGCATTAAAGTGGCTAAGTAAATCACTTATCAATAAGCTGCCGTGCTGCTGATACAACAATATAATTGCAGCCAATAACGAGGTTTCTGCGGTGCGTGCTAAGAGGAATTTTTTATGTGCAGCCAGCGCCGCGCGAGGGCGTTCAGGATAGAAGGTTAAAAGCTTATGCAAGGCTAAGCTAATTGATACCCAACCGAGCCAGAATAATAATAAATGGTTACTAATCACTACCACAGACACTGCCGCGAGAATATTCAGTAGCCAGTGCCAATAAGTGCCGCTACGAGGTTCGCCCGCCATATAATTACGCGAAAATGCGATTAAAATAACACTCATAAAGACCACTAGCCCCATCATCAAGAGGCTGAGTCGTGATTGGCTAATATATTGCGCATCAGCGTGAAGACCCGGTAACGCAATACTTACCACCAAGGCGGTAATATAGAGCACAACAATAAGACCGCTGAGCTTAATTAACCATGTAGATTTATTGTTAAACCTCGCACGGTCACTTAAACGCCCACTCAGGGCGCTAGCCAAAAGTAACGTAATGGGAATACATAATAAAAAAACGGACGATAACGCGATATTCATAAACTGCCTCTTCTTTTAGTCAACAGAGTATGTCAGAGCTGTATATTTAATAAAAATATATATAAACTAATAAAACGTTCTGTTTTGGTTAACTATAATGAGTCGTCTTAATTATCATCACCTTTATTATTTTTGGCGTGTCGCGGTTGTAGGCAACCTGACGCAAGTCGCTAAAGACCTGCATATTTCTCAATCAGCATTGTCGGCACAAATTAAGCAATTTGAACACAACATGAATGTTGAGTTGTTTGAGCGCAGAGCACGACGCCTCAACCTAACGGTCCATGGTCATCGTGTATTGGCTTATGCCGATGATATATTCAGTAAAGGCGAAGAGTTGGAGTCTTTTTTACGCAAAGGCAGTATGAGTGAAAAGCAGCATTTATCTATTGGGGTCTTAACCACATTATCGCGTAACTTTGTGGAGAATTTTATCAGCCCGTTGCTGGCCAATCCTAATGTGAGCTTTTCTTTATCGGCCAGAGGCATGAGCGATCTATTAAACGGTCTGGCGGATCACGAACTGGATTTAGTACTGACTAATCGACCTATCAGTGTCGATAAAAAAGATCCATTATGGCAAACCCAGTTGGTCTCTAGGCAACCTTTGGCGATTGTGGGCCCCAAAGCTAACCGGATAAACGCCAGTTTCCCGGAAGGTTATCAAGACATGCGCTGGGTTCTACCGGGTAAAAATACTGAAATTAGGGCAGCATTTAATTCCTTTTGCGCGACCTGGCAATATCAACCCGATGTGCAAGCAGAAGCCGATGACATGGCCATGTTGCGTCTTTTAGCCCGCGACAGTGGCGCACTGGTTGTGTTACCTCCAGTGGTTGTTAAAGACGAAATTGAGCAGGGGATTTTAAATGTGTATCAGCACTTACCCAATGTTTATGAAAATTTCTATGCCATTACCACCCAACGAAAATTTGTACCTGAGGTGTTATTAGCGCTATTAAAGCAGCAGCTTGATCCTGCATTTAGTGATTAATGTCTATCCATATTTGTTCGCCAATGATATCGCTAAGCCCGCTGAAATAACTATGTGAACACTAAATTGTCGAGCATAAAGCCTATCCGCTGCTGTTCATTTCAGATCCCGTGCGGTGAATGCGTTTTGGCCTATTCGAGGGAAATTAGTTAGCTTAAAACATTGGTAAATATCACTTAACGACACACTGAACATATTGAGTAGATTATTTAAGCTTAGACCAAAGTCGATAGCCTACAATGACATATAGAGTGCTAATCTGAATAAAAATGGATTGGAGTCTTCATGCTAACTAAAATAATGTTGATTAATGGTTTAGTGATATTTACCTTAGCAATGCTGCTGAGTTTTTTATCTCTACCTTCATGGCTATATGCATTTTTAGTCGCGGTTGCC